>DASQRJ010000436.1:0-8471 GCA_035642955.1 Acidobacteriaceae bacterium | reverse complement strand
CATCATAGCCCGGTAAGTCAATCGCGATGGCGGGCATGGAGGGTGGTACGTGCGTCGCAAATAGCCGGTTCCCACGGGAAACGTTGCCTGAGCGGTAACCAGATCGAGACGCTGCGCATTGGGCGACCTCCAACCCTCTCGCGGTGCGTGGATGGGACACCTGGCGGCGTAGTTGTTAGATTCGCACAAGAGGAATGTAGCGGATGGCGGTTGCGCGAGGGGCTGGAACAGACCAGAGCTTTCGGGCGGAGTGGACGGCAGAGACGCTGCCGGCGCGGCCGATGATCCTGCCACGACGGCATTTTGTATATCCGGCGGTGGTGGAGGAGGTAGAGCGCGGGGCGCTGGAGCTGATGGTGCAGCCGGTGGCGGGGGAGGCGTTTCTGGCCACCTGCGCGTTGGGATTCGCGAGTCCGGCGGTACCGACCGGAGTGTGGACCTGCCCCGACCCGGCGATGGTATGCGCCGTGGCGGGGGGCTACACCTACATGATCGACAGCCGCGCGCCGGAGCGGTGGCAGCAGTTGGGATATCGGCCGGTGACGGAGGTGCGTCCGATTCCGGAGGCGGGGCTGCTGGTGTTTGTGAGCTTCCACTCGGTGGAAGCATGGGGCGCCGCTGGGCGAATGTGGCAGACGGCCCGGCTTTCCTGGGAGGGTGTGCGGCTGGGCGAGACGACGGCGAAAGAGCTGCGCGGCTGGGGATGGGATATGCGCACGGACACGGAGATGGAGTTTGCGGTGAATTTGGCGACGGGTGAGCACACCGGCGGCCCACTATTCTGAGAGCGGCGACGTCGGCTTCAGACGCTGCCCATGCGGTAGAAACTCAGCGCGGCGTCGCCTTGTTCGAGCAGGCGATAGCGGTGCAGCGTGCCGTAGGTATCTGCGAGAGGGGCAGATCCTCGACGGGCGTGTTCGGCAATGACGATGGCATCGGGTGCGAGCAACGCGGCGGCGGATCCTGCCAGCAAGGTGAGCGATTGCTTGTAGGCGAGCGCGTCTTCCCATGGGGGATCGAGATAGACGAGCGTAAAGTGCGGATCGCGGTGGGCTGGATTGCTGTCGGCCGGGTTGCGCGCGGCCAGATTGCGCAATACGAGTGGTACGCTGCGTTCCTCGAGCTGGAAGCCGCTGCGGATTTTGAGCGCGGCGAGGTTGGCGCGCAGGGCGGCAATGGCGGATGCGGCACTTTCGACAAAGGTCACGTGCGCTGCACCGCGGCTCAATGCTTCAATGCCGACGGCGCCGGTGCCGGCGTAGAGGTCGGCAAAGTGGGCCCCTTCGAGATGCGGCGCGAGGACGTTAAAGAGCGTCTCGCGCAGGCGATCGCTGGTCGGACGTGTCGCCATGCCGTGCGGTGCGGTGAGCGGGCGGCTGCGGTAGGTGCCGGCGATGACGCGCATGGAGAAAGAAGAACACAGGATGCGCAGGATTGCGGAGCCGGGAGCGCCGCGGCGCCTTTACCGGGTTTCTACGGTCGCTCGCATACAATGAGGCGATGCTGGCACAGTGCCGCTGTGCACACTCTGCGCCACCCGTGCCGTGAGGGAGAAGCCCCGGGCCGGGAAAGACTGACGCGGAAATGCCGCGAGACGAATTGAGCAAGAGACGATGATGCGTGGCTGGTCATTTCCGCTGGGGCGTTGGTGGGGGATGGATATCCGTATCCATACCTTCTTCCTGTTGCTGCTGGGCGCGTGCATGGGCTACGCGAGCATGATGCAACTGCCGCAGTGGCACGGCTTTTTCCTCTGGCTGCTGTTGTTTTTCGCGGTGCTGGTACGGGAGATGGGGCGAGCGATCGCGGCGGCGTATCACGGGCTGCAGATTCGCAGCGTGCTGCTGCTGCCGATCGGCGGGCTGATGTCGTTTGCGAACGCGGAGAGCGTCGAGCGCTCGAACGAGCTGGCAATGCAGATCAAGATGGCGCTGGTGGGGCCGCTGGTAAGCCTGTCGATGGCGCTGCTGTGTGTGCTCACGATTGTGGGCGCCACCCCGGCGCTGAATCTGCTGGCGCGTCCGCTGATCACGCCGGCGCACCTGATCCGCTCCTTCGTTTGGCTGAACGCGTTCCTCGGGGTGCTCCATCTGCTGCCTGCGTATCCGCTCGATGCCGGCCGGGTGCTGCGCAGCCAGTTCACGCGGGTGCAGGGACGCATGCAGGCAGCGCGAGCCGCCGCGGGACTGGGGCTGATGATCGGGGTCATCGCCATCCTGCTGGGCATTCTGCTGCCCAATATGTGGCTGGCCACGGCGGGTTTTTTCGTCTTCATCGGCGCGCAGCTCGAAGACCAGGGAGCGGTCTTCCAGAGCGTGGTGGACACGGTGTCCATGCAGGACATCATGCTGACCGATTTTTCCCTGCTGTCGCCGTCGGACACGCTGGAAGATGCGCTGGCCAAGGCTATCCACTCATTGCAGGATGATTTTCCGGTGGTGCGCGGCCGCGACGTGGTGGGCGTGGTCAGCCGCCAGGTGATTGCGGATGCGTTGCGCGCGGAAGGCAACGGTTACGTGCAAGGCATCATGCAGCGCAGCTTCCACGTGGCCAAGCCGGAGGACTCGTTAGGCACCACGATCAGCCGCTTCAGCGGGCGCGGCATGTCGCTGGTTCCGGTGACGGATGGTGAGCGGGTGGTGGGCATCGTCACGCTGCAGAACCTGATGCACTCCATGACGCAGTTCGCGGAGAAGCGCAAGCGGCACGCGCGGGCGGAGTAGCCGGTGGCTTCGAAACCCCTAGTGCCGGGGCTGTACCTGGTCGGCACGCCTATCGGAAATCTGGAAGACATCACCCTGCGCGCATTGCGGGTGCTGCGCGGCGTGGACCGCGTGCTGTGCGAGGACACGCGGGAGACGGCGCACCTGCTGGCCCATTATGAGATCCACGCCCCCATGCAGAGCTGCGACGAGCATAAGGAGCAGGCGTGCGCGGCGGATGCGGTGGCGCGTGTGCGAGCGGGCGAGCGGCTGGCGCTGGTGACGGATGCGGGATTGCCGGGGATCTCCGATCCAGGAGCACGGGTTGCTGCCGCAGTAGCGGCGGCGGGGCTGCCGGTGGTGCCGGTGCCAGGGGCGAATGCGGCTTTGACGGCGCTGGTGGGATCGGGGCTGGCGGCGGAGCATTTTTTGTTCTGCGGCTTCCTGCCGTCGAAGGGCGGCGCGCGCCGTACGGAGCTGGAGCGGCTCAAGGCCATGGTCGCGACGGGTGGGGAGCCGCTGACGCTTGTCTTCTATGAGGCCCCACACCGAATTCTGGAGATGCTGGACGATGTGGCTGGCATCTGGGGTGAGGTGTGTCCGGTGGTGCTGGCTCGCGAGCTCACCAAGCTGCACGAGGAGTTCCTGCGCGGGGACGTGGCAGGGGTTCGTGCGCAACTGGCGGAACGGGAGCGCGTGCGCGGCGAGATGGTGGTGCTGGTGGTGGCTCGGCCGGGGGCTTCGATTGTCTCCGGCGACGAGCCGGTTGCCGCGTTGGTGGAGCGGCTGATGAAGGACGACGGCTTGAACGAGAAGGATGCCCTGAAGCGCGCAGCGCGGGAGCGGGGGATGGGGAAGAGCGAGGTCTACCGGGAGTGGCAGCGGGCGCGATGAGTCATCAAACCTCATTGCGTCAGGAGATGCGCTCTACCGAACTAACGACGAACGCTTTAGCTGGACGTTGATATCGAGACTCTGACCTGGAGCCAAGGTGATTGCAGCCGCTTTGCCATCGTGGGTAGGAGACCAGTTCTGATATCCGTCATGAAAGATCGTCAGCAATACTGGAGTGTCTGAGGGAACCAGAGTTCTCAGTTGCCCCGTTTCCGAGATCATGCCGGTGCCACGAATATAGTTTCGTCGATTCTCCTCACGACGCAACTCCATAGCAGCGTTGCCAACAGGCTTTCCCGTGTCCGCATCCGTGACCGTGCCAGTCAGATATCCTGCTTTCTTTCCCAGCTGCAGATCAAGAGCGACGCTTTGTTGCTGTCCCGAGATTTCAACTTCCGGTGGGTTGATCTCGTTATAGAGCTCTAAATAAAGGGGTGGATAACCCGCATTCGGTTTTGCAGGTGAAACAGAATAGCGGCCGTACCGTATCGGAAGCCGATAGTGACCTTCAGCGTCGGTCGAGGTGTGCGGAATGATACCCACCCAAACCACGCCAACCGGCACGGCATACACGGTGGCATCGGCGACGGGTGCTTTGTGCAGGTCCAGGACTCTTCCTGATAGGGTGCCGTATTGCTGCGCCCAAGCCGGCTCTATCAAAAGGGCAAAGGAAAGCAGTAGGAGATAGAGGACGAGAACCCTGTACACTCTGGCAAACCATGCAGCGGACTGCCTCATGCCGCTAAAGACACCTGAGCTCGCTGAGGTGTTCCAGAGGATTTCACGGGCTAGGGGGCTGCCGCATGCTTTCCCGGAAACGCTAGTGGGTTGACGAGGATGTCGAAGCCTCCGGCTCCCGCCCTTTAAGGCGGTCGTACATATAGCTGTTGCTGACGGTGCCGAGGGATTCGTTGTAGAGGCTGGGCTCGCCGATGGCTTCGCGCAGCTCTTCGCTGAAACGGTGGATGGCCTTGAGGGCGTCGGCGGTGGCGGCAACGCGGGTGGTGGGCGTCTCGAAGAGCTTCTGGTTGCCGTGGTCGACCAGGCGGGAGATGGCGCCGCGGAGGACCCAGCCGGGCGGCGTGATCCAGATGACGGGGTGCTGTTCGCCGTCTGCTCCGGTCTTTGCGGTGTATTTCGGGTTGGGGGCAAGGATGGCGGCGGCTCCATATTTGCCGACGGCAACATGGCCTGCGACCCCACGCACTTCTCGAACATCGAATTGGTTATCGCGAAGAATCTGGAGCACTTGTTCGAAGCTGCGGACGACGATCTTGGTGCGCATGGCGGGGTGAAATCCTCGAAGTACCTGCCGGGCGGCCGAAGCGCTTACACTAGTAGAAGTAGGCGGTCCCGACCGGGTCCTTTCAGTGTCGCATATGGATATGCCGTTTTCACAGCAACGATGTACGTGTTGTCAGACCTGCTGACGCAGCTTTTCCGCTTGAGATGCGGAACGACATCACTGCATTTGTGAAAACGATAGAGGGTCGGATGGCTACTTCTACAGAAACACGACAGATTCTGGGCACGACATTGGCTGACCGCATTGGCAATACGCCTCTGGTGCGGCTGGATAAGCTGACCGCGGAACTGCCGGGCATTTCCATGCTGGGCAAAGCGGAGTGGATGAACCCGGGCGGATCGGTGAAGGATCGGGCGGCTTCTGGGATCGTGGGCGCGGCGCTGGAGCGCGGTCTGCTGGAAGGCGGAAAGCATCTGCTGGATGCAACCAGCGGTAACACCGGCATCGCGTACGCGATGCTGGGCGCGGCGTGGGGATTTCCGGTGACGCTGTGCGTGCCGTCGAATGTGTCGCCGGAACGGAAGCGCATCCTGGCGGCTTACGGCGCGCATGTGGTGTGGACCGATCCGGCGGATGGATCCGATGGGGCGATTCGCAAAGCGCGCGAGATGGCGACGGACACAGCGAATTACTACTACGCCGACCAGTACGGAAACGATGAGAACTGGAAGGCGCACTACCGCGGGACAGCGAACAATCCGGGAACAGCAAACGAGATATGGCAGCAGACAGAGGGACAGGTCACGCACTTTGTCGCTGGCCTGGGGACGAGCGGAACCTTTATGGGCACGACGCGGCGGCTGAAGGAGCTGAACCCGCGCATCCAGTGCATCAGCATGCAGCCGGATTCGCCGTTCAACGGATTTGAGGGCCTGAAGCATATGGCCAGCGCGATTGTGCCGCCGATTTATGACGCCCGGTTGGCCGACCGCGATATCGAGTTGGAGACCGAGGCCGCGTACTCAATGGCGAAGCGGCTCGGGCGCCTCGAAGGGCTGCTGGTGGGCATCTCCGCGGCAGGGGCTACGGCGGCGGGGCTGCGCATCGCCAAGGAAGAGCACGCACACGGCCGCGAAGCGGTGATTGTGGTGATTCTGTGCGACGGGGCTGAGAAGTATCTGAGCGAGAGATTCTGGATTGAGTAAGGACGGAAGAGTGAGCGAACGCGTGACAACCGAAGCGGCCCTGACGATCCCGGCCGAGTTGTACGAGACGGTCCGCCGGCACGGCGAGCGCACGTATCCCCACGAGTGCTGCGGAGTACTGCTGGGCACCAGCAGCGAGGACGGCAATGCAGTGGAAGCGGCGATTGAGGCGGGAAACACGCGCACCGATTCGGCGCACAACCGCTACAACATCGCGCCGCAGGAGCTGATTCGCATCCAGCGGCAGGGACGCGAGCGCGGGCTGGACATCGTGGGCTTCTATCACTCGCACCCGGACCATCCGGCGCAGTGGTCGAAGACGGATTTTGAAGAGGCGCACTGGATTGGCTGCTCGTACGTGATCACGAGCGTTGAACAAGGCACGGCACGGATTACGAATTCGTTCCTGCTGACCGGCACGGGCGAAGAGGACAAGCGCTTTGAGGATCAGCGCGTGGTGGTGGGAGACGCTGCTGTGAGCGGTACTCGGAATGCAGCCTTGAGCGGTGTTCCGGATGACGTCCGATGTTGACGCGGTAACGTGTCGTAAATAGGCGCGGGCCATTCGGCCTGCACCTCGGAACAACATCACCTGAATGAAAGAATGTGACAGCATGAAGATATTTATCCCCACGCCGCTGCGGGCGTACACAGGCAAGCAGGATGCGGTCGAGGTAGGCGGAGCAACGATTCACGAGGCGCTGGGCGGCCTGACCACGCGGTATCCGGACCTGCGCAAGCACCTGTTTACGGACGAAGGCAAGTTGCGGTCGTTTGTGAATGTCTATCTGAACGACGAGGACATCCGCTACCTGGACGCGAAGGAGCAGACGGCGGTGAGCGACAAGGATTCGCTCTCCATCATCCCCTCCATCGCCGGCGGGTATTAGCCGCACGGGCGGGCGCGCCGGTGGTGCGTTTGGCTGGGTTCGCTCCCTTTGGTCGCTCACGCAGGTATGGCGTTGACTCGTACGGGGATGAAGGACCATTGGGCTTCAGGGACAGATGGACGGCGATGGCCGTCGAAGGAGTTACGTCATGGCGAGTGTTGCAGAAGTAGTTATGCCGTTGCCGGCGCTGACGCATGAAGAGATCGCGCGCTATTCGCGGCACCTCATCCTGCCGGAAGTGGGGATGGAGGGGCAACAGCGGTTGAAGGCGGCGAAGGTCTTGTGCGTAGGCACCGGCGGTTTGGGTGCGCCGTTGCTCTTGTACTTGGCGGCGGCGGGCGTGGGCACGCTGGGGCTGGTGGATTTCGACACGGTAGACGCGAGCAACCTGCATCGGCAGGTGATTCACAGCACGCCGGACGTTGGCCGGCCGAAGCTCGATTCCGCAGCGGACAAGCTCAATGCGCTGAACCCCGAAGTGAAGATCGTGAAGCACAACACGATGCTGACTTCGGCGAATGCGATGGACATCCTTGCCGGCTACGACATCGTGGCGGACGGCACGGACAACTTTCAGACGCGCTACCTGGTGAATGACGCGAGCGTGCTGAGCGGCAAGCCGAACGTGTACGCGTCGATCTTTCGTTTTGAGGGGCAGGCGAGCGTCTTTGTCGCGCCGGATGGGCCGTGCTATCGCTGCCTGTATCCGGAGCCGCCGCCGCCGGGGCTGGTGCCTTCGTGTGCCGAGGGTGGAGTGCTCGGCATCCTGCCGGGGTTGCTGGGCGTCATTCAGGCGACCGAAGTGGTGAAGCTGATTCTGAATGTAAAAGAGACGGGCAAGGGTGAGCCGCTGATTGGCCGGCTGCTGCTGGTGGATGCGCTGGACATGCGCTTCCGCGAGTTGAAGCTCAAGAAGAATCCCGACTGCCCGGTGTGCGGCACGCATCCGACAGTGACCAAGCTGATTGACTATGAGCAGTTCTGCGGCATCACGCCGCCGGCAAAGGAGACCTCACAGGTGGCAAATGTACAGAATGGTGTTCCACAGATCGGGCCCGAGGAATTGAAGCGCAGGCAGACGGCGGGCGAGGATGTGTTCGTGCTGGATGTGCGCGAGCCGCACGAATATCAGATCGCGAACATTGGCGGGCACCTGATTCCGCTGAACGATCTGCCAAAGCGTGTGGGCGAGCTGGACCGCGAGAAGAACATCGTGGTGCAGTGCAAGTCGGGCGGCCGTAGCCAGCGGGCGGCGGAGTTCCTGCAGCAGCAGGGCTTCCAGCACATCGAAAATCTGGCGGGCGGGATTACGGCCTGGTCGGAGAAGGTGGATCCATCGATACCTAAATACTGAATCCGCAGAAAACGGACGCAGGTGAAGCGGGAGGAGGATTCCTTCCGCTTTCGTGCGTTTTGCGGAGCATGCAGGATCGCACTGGGCAGCGCCGCTGGCGCATGCCTGATCGACCTCGCTGTCGGACAAAACGCAACGCATCTTGTGCATATTGGCTTCTGCGGGGCAGCGCCAGGACGC
>DASQRJ010000435.1:0-4600 GCA_035642955.1 Acidobacteriaceae bacterium | reverse complement strand
GTTGTAGAGCGACGGGACAAAGTTCGTGGCCTGGTTGTTGCCGTCGGTCGGCTGGCGGAAGAGGGAGTAGCGGAGGCCGAAGTTCAGGGTGAGGTTGGGCTTCCACTTGAACTGGTCCTGACCATAGAACTCGAGCTGGTTCTGGAAGATGATGGCGCGGAAGTCGTTTGCGCTTTGGGTGAATTGCGAGGATTGCCCCAGAAGGAAGAGCGCGAATTCCTGCTCGAATTCGCCCTTGCTATCGCTGGAAGGCGCGCCCTGGAAAGGTGTGGCTGCAAAGGCGAAGGTTCCAGCGTTGTTGGAGGCGGAGTTTTCAGACTTTTCGTAGTGGTTGTAGGTGAAGCCGAATTTCAAATTGTGTCTGCCGATGGTCTTGGTAACGTTGTCGAAGATGGCGTTGTTCTTGTTGTAGTCCTTGTAGTTGCCGAAGCCGAAGAAGCTGGCGTTCGGCGTTCCGAAGCTGATGCTGGGAATGCGGCCGAGCGTTACCGGGAAGGGAAGGGCGATGGCGGCCGCGACATCGGGAGAATTTGCCGAAGCGAGCTGTCCGGTGTTGTTGCTGATCACCGCGCCGTAGGACCAGGCGTACTCGACCTCGTTCAGCAGGGTCGGAGAGATGGTCCAGGTGAGATTCACGGCGACGTTCTTACCGGGCGAATTGGTGGAAGTGCGGGTGATGTTCGGCAGCGGGTTGCCGTTGAAGAGGCCACCGCCTTCCTGTGTGGGGATGGCGTCCTGAATGTAGCGGGCGAAGCCGGAGAGCTTGGAGTTGAAGGTGTGATCGATACGCCCGATCTCCTGCTGGAAGTTGAAGACGTTGGCTTCGTTCGCGAAGAGGAGGTCCTGGCTTTGATTCGTGGGCAGCGGCAGATGCGAGTACACGTCTTTGAGATATGCAGCAGCGGCGGGATTGATTTGCGTAACCGAAGTGATAACGTTTCCGGGACAGCTGCCATCGGAGTTGGGGTAGGTGTTACAGACCGGATTCTCAAAATTGCCGAGGCGCTCGCCGGCATCCGGCGCAGTGCCGGTGACCGGGTTCTGCTGAACGACGCGGCGGATCTCTTCGGAGAAGAAGAAGAAGGTGCGGTTACGCTGGGGGTTGTAGACGCGCGGGATGAAGAGCGGGCCACCGAAGGTGCCGCCGAAGTCGTTATAGCGGAACGGAGTGCGCGGCGCGACCGGCGACTGCTGCTTGTTGCTCCAATCATTAGCGTCGAGAACATCGTTGCGGAAGAATTCGTAGATGCCCCCGTGGAATTTTGAGGTGCCGGAGCGGGTGATGACGTTGATGACGCCGCCGGCGCTGCGTCCATACTCGGCGCTGTAGTTGCCGCGGAGGACCTTGAACTCTTCGATGGCGTCGACGCTCGGATAGTTGAGAAGCGAGAAGTTGCCGCCGCGGTCGACGTTGTCTGCACCGTCGACGGTCCAACTATTCGCATTGCCGAAGGAGCCGTTGAGAGAGAAAGCAGTCTCGTTCGTATTGCCATTGGGCGAGCTGACGCCAGCGTAGAGAGCATCGCCGATATCGGCGCTGACGCCGGGCTGGAGTTGCACCAGTTCCTCGTAGTTGCGGCTCTGCAGGGCGAGCTCACGCACCTGGGTGCCGGTGATGAGGCCGGTGGCGGCATCGGATTCCGTGTTCACCTGGAGGGCGTTGGCCTGCACTGTAACCGTGGAGGCGACGTTACCGACCTGCAGGCTGGCATTGACGGCGCGCTTGTCGCTGACGTTCAACATGATGTTGGTCTCGACCACCTTCTGGAAGCCGGACGCTTCGATGCTGATGGAGTAGTGACCGACCGGCAGGAGCGGCGCGTTGTAAGTGCCGGCACTGTTGGTTTTCACGGTGCGGACGACGGCACTGCGGTCGGTATTGGTGATGGTGATCTGTGCATTAGGAACGATGGCGCCCGAGGTGTCGGTGACCGTGCCGAGGATGGTGCCGGTGATCTCCTGGGCTGCTCCGGGAGCGGGCAGGAAGAACAGGATAGTCATCAGAGAGGGACAGGCGGCGAGCAGCAGCTTGCGCCATTGCTGTCTTGGGTTCGACATGGGATGCCTCCAGAAGTAATGCAGATGCAGTAAACGGCTCTAATTCATATTGAATCGTTTGAATACACGGAAAATTACGCCGCTGGATGCGGGATTGTCAACAGGGGTATGCGAGCGATTGGTGAGACTGCTAACCGGCAAGAGGCCGGGTTGAGCTGCGGACGATGAGCTCAGGGGGCAAGGCATGGGCGATGGTCGCGGGCTGGATGGCATGGCGTTTGCCGCCGCGCAGTTCGTCGAGAATCCAGCCGGCCGCGAGTTCGCCCATCCTCTGCATGGGCTGACGGACGGTGGTGAGGTCCGGGGTGCTCAACCATGCTGGCGGAACATCATCGAAGCCGATGACGGAGCAATCCTCGGGAATATGCAGACCGGCGCAATGGAGTGCGCGCATGCATCCGAGCGCGGTCAGATCGTCGAAGGCAGCGATGGCGGTAAATCGCTGTTTGGACCGGAGAAGGTCTTCAGTCTGGACGCGGCCGCCCTCGAAGCCGGAGTTGGCGTCGACGGCGGCCGGCAACTGGCGGACAAGACTGGGATCGATGTGGAGACCATATTCAGCGGCAAATCGCTGAATGCCGGTCCAGCGCCGATGACTGTCCATGAGCTTGGCCGGACCGCGGATAATGGCGATTTCACGATGGCCCAGGTCGTAGAGGTGTTTGACGGCGAGATAGCCGCCCTGTTCGTTGTCGACGATGGTGGAGCGGATTGCCTGTTCGGAGAGATCGCGGCCTACGACGATGGTGGGCAGTTGGCTGTTCCGCAGTTGCGCGAGCAGGCCGCCTTCTTCAAAAAGCCAGTTGGCTACGACGATCAGGCCTTCAACGCGGCGATCCATCAGCAGATCGAGATATTTCACCAGCTGTTTGCGCTCGTTGTTCGCGTCCATCATGATGGGCTGATAGCTGGTGGAGTGGAGAGAATTCTGGATGCCGCGCAGGATGAGAGTGCAGAAGGGATCGGATAGATCGAAGATCATGACGCCGATGGTGTGACTGCGGCGGCTGCGCAGGGAGCGGGCGAAGAGATCGGGACGGTAGCCGAGGCGCTTGGCCGTTTTGCGAATGCGCTCTTTGGTCGCGGCAGCGAGGTGGCGGGAGAGCGGTGCGTCGTTCAGGACGATCGAAACCGTGGATGGAGAAAAGCCGCTCTCTCGCGCGACATCGACGAGAGTGACGGGCCTGGATCTGGCATTGCGCTGGGGCATTATGCTCAACATGGCGGCGCATCATCGCGAATGCGCCGGTTCGCGGAACATTGTACAGACATGCCCGAAATATCACCCAAGGTGAGCGGCGCAGGACTACTTCGCGCCGTGCATGAGAAAGCCGGACTATTCCACCACACGCTACCAAGGGCTCCCGCCTTTGCGAGAGCCCTTGGCAGCGTGTGGTCATTCCGCTGTGATGAGAACTTGCGGCTTCTTTTTGTATGACCTTTGGCCCCGTTGCGCCGCAGGTAGAGAAGAATCTATTCAGGCTTCGTGTAAGGTTCCTTCGATAAATGCTCTAGCGAACAACATCGGTGAACACATCGTTAGTTCTGATCGGGAGGGCGGTCGCGGAAGTTACTACAGCCGATGCCAGGATCGGGGAGAAGCCGTGATTGTTCTGTGCAACGATCACCGGAATCTCCACCGTCAGTTCCGAACCTTCGGCAATGCGTCCGACAGTCATGACGACTTCGTTTCCGTCGAACGTGGTCGTGTCGCTTGGGGCTCCTGCGAACTTCACGGACAACGGCAGGCTAAAGCGCACCTGGGTTCCGTTCAGGTCATACTCGGAGCTATTCTCAATCGTAACTGTGTAAGTCAGGGTCTGTCCCGCCTTAGTATTACGGGGCGCAGAAAGTTTCGCGACGACGGAATTGCCGACTTCAGGCTTCGTGACAGTCCATTTGTCCAGCAATGCCGAAGTTCCGTCCGCCGGAGCGGAAAGGACCTGGCCGGTCGTGGGATCGACCTGAGTATCCGGAATCGGATCTTTCAATGGCTGTCCGTTAATGTCTGTTCCATAGGGCGCAGGATCGGCGGACGTCGCAGAAGAAGTCTCCTGCAGCGGCTCGCTGATCTGGTACAGCGTCAGTTTGTTGCGATCGACCTGGACGTCGCCGAAAGAGAAGATCTTTGCCTTGAGCTTCGCTGTAATCTTCGTACCCTGCCCGGCATTGGGGAAGAAGTTGATCATCTCAGGATTGGTCAGGTTCGTATCGAGCCACGATCCTGGGCCTTGCGGGACCGTGAGCCCGGGCGCGTCGACGAAGGTTCCCGTTGCGGAGTCATCCTGATCGAGACCCACGCCGCTGCCGCGTGGCGGAGCGTAATCGCCATCGAAATCGCGATTGCCGCCTGCACCTTCCACCACGTAAAGAACGCCATCGGGAACGGTGTCGGTGTTGCCGTCGAATTTCTGATCTACATAGACCGCGGGCGACCCCGCAGTCGTCGTGGGAGTAGACGCGGTGCGCGCAGTTGCTCGAATCGGCAGCGTGCGCTGGTAGTTATGGTCGTGGCCATTGAAGACGATATTTACGCCATGGT
>DASQRJ010000434.1:0-7203 GCA_035642955.1 Acidobacteriaceae bacterium | reverse complement strand
CACTTCGACGAGCATGCGTTCCAGCTCGCGGCCTTCGAGGCCCACCGGCGCCGCCTTGATGGCCAGAGTGCGCGGACCGAAGGGCTCGACCTCGAAGCCGTTGCGTTCGAGCTCGGCAGCGATCTGCGCGAAGGCGACCATCTGGGCCGGGGTGAGATCGATGAGCAGCGGCATGAGCAACCGCTGGCGCTGCACGCGCTCGACTTCGCGCTCGCGCAGGATTTTTTCGAAGAGCACACGCTCATGCGCGACGTGCTGGTCGATGATCCAGAGACCCTCTTCGTTGGTGGCGAGGATGAACGATTCGCGGAGCTGGCCGATGGGCTTGAGCGAGGCGAGCGCGTGGAGGGTTGCGGCCGCATCGCCATTTTCTGCAGTGATCGCCGCCGGTGTGGCCACCTGAGCGATGGCCTCCGCAGGCGCAGCGTTGAGCATGGCAAGCGCGGCGGCTTCTTCGACGGCGATGGAGGTGCCGTCTGCGGCAGCGGTGAAGTCGAGGCGTTGAGCGGTGGATGGAGTGCGCAGCGGTTCCAGCGCAAACGAGCCGGCGCTGCCGCTGAAGGGCGCGGACTCCGGTGCGCCCGGGATGGCAGAGACGCCGGGCAGCAGCGAGGGTGAAGCCACCGCGTGAGTTTCCAGCGCGGCGAGGAAGCCCATCGCAGGACGCGACTGGATGAGTTTGTTGCGCAGGGTGTCGCGAACGAAGTCGTGTACGAAGCTGGGCTGGCGGAAGCGGACCTCGGTCTTGGCGGGATGCACGTTCACATCGACTTCCTCCGGCGGCAGTTCGAGGAAGAGCAGCACGACGGGAAACGAGGTAGGCGGAAGGATGTTGCGATAGGCCTCGGAGACGGCGTGCAGCAGAAGGCGATCACGCACCAGGCGGCGATTGACGAAGGAGTAGATGGAGTTGCGATTGAGCTTTTCCAGCTCGGGCTTGGAGGTGAAGCCGGAGAGCCGCAGATGGCCGGGCACGGGCGGCTCGTAGTCCTCATCCTGCTTCCACGGCGGCGGTGCGGGCAGGCCGACGCGTTCGAGATCGACTTCCGCAGCGACGGGGAGGAGATGGTCGAGCGTTTCCCTGCCGAAGATCTGGAAGATGCGGTCGGCGGGCTGGGCGACTGGCGGCGCCTGCAGCAAGGCGTGGGTGGCGGAGTGCAGCTCGAAGTGTTTGTCCGGATGTGCGAGCGCGTAATGTGTGACCAACGCGGTGACGTGTGAGAGCTCGGTGGTTTCCGACTTAAGGAATTTGCGCCGCGCCGGCGTGTTGAAGAAGAGATCGCGCACGGTAATGGTGGTGCCGGGCGGCAGGCCGGCGTCTTCGACGCGATGCATGCGGCCGCCGACGATCTCGATGTGCGTGCCCGCTGCTTCTTCCGCGGCGCGCGTGTCTAATTCGAGGCGGGCGATCGACGCAATGGAGGGTAATGCCTCACCGCGGAATCCCAGGGTGGCGATGGCGAGCAGATCTTCACTGCTGCGGAGTTTTGAAGTGGCGTGGCGCTCGAAGGCGAGCAGCGCATCGTCGCGCACCATGCCGCAGCCGTTGTCCACGATGCGGATGAGCTTGCGGCCGCCCGCTTCGACTTCAATGCGGATGCGGGTGGCGCCGGCATCGAGCGCATTTTCGAGCAGCTCCTTGACCACGGACGCGGGACGGTCCACCACTTCGCCGGCGGCGATCTGGTTGGCGACCTGGTCGGTGAGTACGTGGATGCGGCCCATGGGTTACAGAAGACCACGGCAGACGAATGCAGACAACTGCGGACAAATTCAGACGGCGGCACGCAGTTCCGGTTCAGGATGGTTCTGGCTGGGACCGCCCACATCCTCGCCGAAATCGATGCGGCTCTCTCAGTAGACGCGGAATCGAATCCAATAGGTCCCGTTGTCCCAGTTGATGCGATTGCCATTTTGCAGCAGGATGCCGCGGATGGTGGTTCCGGCCCAGTTGGTGGTGATGTTGCGGCTGCCGTTGAAATTGCCGCTCGCGCTCTGCCCCGATTCGTTTTGCAGATTGAGATTGCCGCGGTTCTGGCGGATGGAACAGGAGCGCGAGCGATCCCCATTCGCAAACCAGGTGCCGGTAAGATTCGGTCTGCGTCTGCCACCGCCGCCGCCGTTGTCGCAGCGCGCCCAGTAGCTTCCGTTGGACCAGTTGATCTGGCTGCCGTCTCCGCTGAGCATGCCGGTGACGAACTGCCATCCCGGTGCCTGAATCTGATTGTTCCCCTGAAGATTTCCCGGAGAGGTATCGCCGTTCTCATTGGTCAGGGTAAGAAAAACGCCGTTGCCGGAGATGGAGGCGTGTTTGGTGGGATCTCCCTGCGCGCACCAGGCGCCGAGAAATCCCGAGCCTTGGCCGCCATTCTGAAGTAGCGGAGCGGGAGCGGCGTCGAGCGATGGAGACACGGCAAGAAAACCGGCAGCGCAGAACGAAAGAGTGATGGCCCCGAAGAAGCGACTGAGACGTGTCACAGAAGTGCCTCCGCGATGTGCAAGCATTATGCTCCGCACGACGCGCGGCAGATAGATTTTTTTGCGTGTCTCGAACGACGGCGGCGGATTGTCAGGAGCGTTCCATCGGGGATTGCGCGCCGCTTGCGGAGCGCAAAAAAAAGGGCCAGGATTGCCCTGGCCCCGAAGGGAGGCTCGTACTGCCACGACTCGCTCGTTCTACGAGTCGCGTTTTGCTGCGTCGGCTGCGTCAGCCAGCCGGTTCAGCGCCGTGAAGAACTGCTTCGACTGACCCTCGAAGAGGTTCATGTTGGTGAGGAAGGCCGCGGCAGCGCGCGCCCCTCCAACTCTGTCGGTCAATGGCCGGATGATCGCGCACTTCGGCAATTTGGCGTTCAAGAACTCGCAGGGTATAGGAAAGATAAGGTTGGGCTGGAAGAGCGGACCCTTCTTGGTGAAATCGGGGAAGGTGAGGCCCGCGAAGCTGACCGGCGCCACGGGCGGCTGCACACCGTTGCCCGCGAAGTCGACCCATTCCAGAAAATGGGTTATCTCATCGCCGCCAATGCCCAGCGTGATTTCAAGCACCTGTTCGCTGGTCACCTTGCGCGAGAGGCTGGCGTACAGGCTGGAGCCGCCCTGCTCAATGGTGCCGAAGTGAAAAGCCGCGGTGTTTGCGATGACCTGAATCTGTGTTGCATTGTTCAAGTCGGCATTCGTGCGAGGAATCGCCGGGCGGTCGATGATCGTGATCGCCTGAGGATAGGTGGCGCCGAGGTCGGGATTGGTCGTGCTGCGATACCGGATATACCAGCTGGTGTCGACGTTGAGGTGCATTAGGTTGGTGAGACGTCCGATGTTCTGGGCTCCCGTGGCCTTGCTGCCCTGCAGAGTGCGGAAGGCGTCCAAGTCGACGGGCTCAACGCCCTTGGATTCCAGATACGCGTTCAAGAATGCTGCGTGACTGACCTCGTCAAGTGTATTGCTGGTGATGTATTGCGATCCGTCCCCGTCGAGGTTCTGAAGCGCTGTCTGATACGAATTCACCGCTCCACTTGTGATACCGCCCAGTTCCGCATACTGTGTCCACAGATCCGCTTCGATGAGTTCGGCAGCGGCTAGAAAACGCAGGATCGCCGCGTCCCCGTCTGTGATGTCCGCATTTCCATTGCCATTGTCCGATTGGGCGCGGGCGGATTTTTCAGTGCCCAACAGACCCGCTGTGACCAGTGCGCCGCCAGCGAGCAGGCTGCCCTTCAAGAACGACCGGCGTCCCGCGGGACGCTGGCCGAGCTGCGTTTCATCTTCCATATATTTGACTCCTCCTTGAAGCCAGGCCAGACGATGGCCTGTGGAGGATGCTAGGAGCGCGGCATGAGAGTAGTTGTCACAGCGCGGTCACGGAATTGTCATTGCTTTTGGCCGGAGCGCAAGAACACACTCGCGATGCTGCAAATCAAGCGAGGACCAAAGAGTCTTGATGCGGCGCTCCATGAAATCTTAAAGATCGTTTAACGCAACTCGCTGGCAACCCATCCGCGCTGAGCCGGCATCGCGCGGGCGCGCGTCATTGCGAAGCGCCGGTCAAGAGACGATGGTCTAAAGGTGCGTGTCGTTGTATCTCTACGCCGTGGTCAGTTCGTGCGCGTTGCTTTCATCGTGATGGCCGGGAGCGCGGTCGCCGAGTACGTGGAGGCGCAGGAAGTTGGTGGAACCGGTCAAGGTGCGGGTGCCGGCAACGATGCCGAGGATCTCCTGCGGCTTCACATAGCCGCCTTTTTTGAGAATGTCTTCCGCTTCTTCCACCATGGATTCCGTGGAGGACATCTTGGCGCATGCGAGGGGATGCACGCCCCACAGCAGGTTCATGCGGCGGATGACCTTGGGCACGCTGGAGAGCGCGAAGATGGGCGGCTTGGGACGCCACTTGGAGAGTTGGCGCGCGGTGGTTCCGGTCTCGGTGAAGACGGCGATGGCGCCGATGTCGAGATCTTCGGCGGCATGGGCCATGGACTCGCAGATGGTCTCGGAGATAGACAGCCGCACGTGCGCCGAGCGCCGCCGGTAGGCAGCCGGATCGGCGAACATGACGGCTTCGCTCTCCAGCACGATGCGGTCCATCATCTTGACCGCCTCGACAGGATATTTGCCGGCGGCGGATTCGGCCGAGAGCATCACGGCGTCGGTACCGTCGTAGACGGCGTTGGCCACATCGGAGGCTTCGGCGCGCGTGGGACGCGGATTCTCGATCATCGATTCGAGCATCTGGGTCGCGGTGATCACGGGCTTGCGGTATTCGCCGGCGCGGCGGATGACGTGCTTCTGCAGCGCGGGAACCTTTTCCGGAGGCACCTCGACGCCCAGATCGCCGCGGGCCACCATCACACCGTCTGCGATTTCGAGAATGCCTTCGAGGTGCTCGATGGCCTGCGGCTTTTCGAGCTTCGCGATCAGCCAGATGTCACCGCCCAGGGCGCGGGCGCGATCGCGGGTGTAGCGGATATCTTCGGCGGTGCGGACGAAGGAAACAGCGATGGCATCGACGTCGTTGTCGATACAGAACTTGAGGTCGATCTCATCCTTCTCGGTGAGCGCGGGAGTTTTGACCGAGATGCCGGGGAGATTGATGCCTTTGTTCTCACCCAGTGTGCCGCCGTTGATCACCGTACATTCGACATCGCCGCCGTGGATAGCGGTGACGCGCAGCTCGATGAGACCGTCGGAGAGCAGAATGCGAGCGCCGGCGGTGAGATTTTCCGCCAGCGTGGGAAATGTGGTGCTGATGCAGGTGACGGTGCCGGCCACGTCGCGCGGCGTGATGGTAAGCGACTGGCCCGTAGTGAGTTGTATCGGCTTCTTGTCGACGAGCTTGCCGGTGCGGATCTTCGGGCCCTGCAGATCGCCCAGGATGCAGAGCGGCTTGTTCTCTTCCTTCGCCACCTCGCGCACCATCTTGATCAGTTCGAGCTTCTGTTCATGCGAACCATGGGAAAAGTTCAACCGGGCGACATCCAGGCCGGCGCGCACGAGCTGACGGAAGGTGACCTCGTTGCTTGAGGCGGGGCCCAGGGTGGCGACAATCTTGGTACGACGATTCTCTTGAGCGGCGAACAGCGATCCATCTCCAACAGGCAGCATCCGTGAAAACTCCGGCCCCGTTTGCAGGCGGGGCTGTCATGTGATCTTGCTAACGTTGCCATTCTACTCGTCTCCCGCTCTGCCTGGGATCTCGTCCCTGAATCCTCAGGATCCGCTCAGGGACGAATCAGTTCCCGACCATTTGCGGGAACGCTCTCAGCCTGCGCGACGTGGTCGGCTTCCACCTGCGCGTTGTACTCCGCGCCGAGGAAGACGGCGAGCGCGGTAATGTACAGCCACACCAGCGTGGCCACCGCGGTGCCGAGCGATCCGTAGATGATGCTGTAGTCGGCGAAACGGGTCACATACCAGCCGAAGGCCAGGGTGGTGACGAACCAGATCACCGCGGACATGACTGCGCCGGGCAGGACATCGCGCCATCTCTGGCGGCGCGGAGTGCCGAAGCGGTAGATGACGGCGAGCACCACGACCGTGCACACGATGGCGATCGACCAGCGCGATGCGCGCCACAGAAAGAGCACATAAGGTTTGAAGCTGTGATCGGTGATGTCGATGACCCACTCCTCGATCTGACGACCGAAGGCGACGAGCGCGGTGGAGACCGCCATGGGCACCAGGCAACTGGGAATCAGCACCAGTGCGGTCACGCGTTCGCGGGTCGGGTTCCACTCCGTGCGCGCGTCATCGAAGATGGGCGAGGCGAAGGCGCGGCGGAAGCCGTGCATGAACGAGGTCATGAGCCCCATGCAGCCGAAGAGGGTGACCAGCGTGGCGGAGCTGAGCGCCTGCAGAGAGCGGACGTGCCGCGTGGTGAAGTAATCCTGAATGGCGTCGATGGCGTTGCCGGGCAGGACGTCGGCGAGAGCGGCGCGGATTTCGCCCATCAGGGTGTCGCCCTGCGGAACCAGGGCGACCACGGTGGTGATGACCAGCAGGGCGGGAAAGAGGGCGAGAATGGCCGAATACGCTGCCGCCCGTCCGAGCATCAGCACATCGTGGGAGAGCGCGTGCAGCATGGCGCGCCGCAACTGCTGGAGAGGACGCAGCATTCCTTCAGGGTACCGCCCGCGCCCCGCGGGAGAAAGCGATTTGCGCCGCCTGCGGGGTGGAGAGAAAGATGCCCGCGCCGGCGAGCAAATCCCCTCCGGTACACGATTCCAGACCGCACCCATGGGAGGGCAGGAACCAAGCCGACGCGAGGCCGTGCGCGCTGTTAGGATTACGTTGGCTCCGCCACCCAGGAGACTGCCTGTTGAATCAACTGTTTCGCCGTTCCATCGCACTCGCCGGTTTCGCACTCCTGCTGTGCTGCAGTCCGGCATTTCCCGGCCTGACGCGCAAACACAAGGCGCCGGCGCCGACGCCGCAACCAACTACCGCTCATGCCAGTGCAGAGCTCGCAGACAAGAAGCTGAACGCGCGCGTGGATGCGCTGCTGGCGCAGATGACGCTCGATGAAAAGATCGGCCAACTGGTGCTCTATACCGGCGGCAGCACCATCACCGGGCCCACCGGGGAGAAGCTGGATTTCGATGCGATGCTGGGGAAGAGCGAGATCGGCGGGCTGTTCAACATCACCGGCGCGAAAGAGACCAACCACTATCAGCACATCGCGGTGGAACACTCACGGTTGCATATCCCGCTGCT
>DASQRJ010000433.1:0-2945 GCA_035642955.1 Acidobacteriaceae bacterium | reverse complement strand
CCTTTGCCCGTGACGGCGAGTCACTTCACCCCTATCACTGCGCTGCCGAATGGCGGGATCGTCATGTGGTACAGCCGGATGGTCTTGTCTTTGTAACCGTAGCTGTTCAGGAGCATCAGCCCGATGCCGCCCTGCACCCCCTGGGCGCTCAGGTCGTAGGTCACCAACTGCGGCTTGTCGCTCATATTCAGCGCCACCAGCACCGAGCGGCCGTTGCCCAGGTAGTGCCGCAAAAACGAGAACACATTCTGGTCATCCGGATTGATGGTGACATAGCCGCCGCTGACCAGCGCCGGCTCCGTCCGCCGCAAGGTCATCAGCGACTTATAGAAGTTCAGGATCGAGTCCGGGTCCTTCGACTCCACATCCACGTTGTACGTCACCGAACTCGGCGGAATCGGCAGCCATGGCTTTGCCGTCGGCCAGGTGAACCCGGCGTTGGGACGCGCCGCCGTCCACTGCATCGGCGTGCGCTCGCCATCGCGCCCCTTGTTCTTCGGCCACCCGGTGATCCCCTCGGGATCCTTCACATCCTCCACCCGAGTCGGGGTGGTGGTGCGCATCCCGAGTTCCTCCCCGTAGTACATCTGGGGGGTGCCCCGGGGCATCATTTCCAGAGCCGCCAGCATCTTCGCGATTTCATCGTTATGCTTTCCGTCGCCATAGCGATCCCACTGCCGCGGCTGGTCATGGTTGCTGAAGAAGTACTCCGGCCACCCGTGCGCCGGGTTGTTCTCCACCTCGTCAAACAGCTTGCGAAATTTCGTCGCGGAGAGTTCATTCGCATCCGCGATCTGGAAGTCCATCGGCAACTGCACCTCGTCGTTGTGCGCGCCGTACATCTTCGACAGCTCGACGATGTTCGGCTCGTCCGCCTCGGAAAGCAGCACCCGATCTCCCGGATAGCTGTCCACCAGCGTCCGCAGTTCCTTCAGTACGTCATGCACCTCGGGCAGGTTGTCGGTGTACTTGTGCACGATGTTGGGATCGCCAAAGGCATTCTTGCCGGGCAGAATCGGATCGTCGTGCAGGTTGGGATCCTCGAACAGCCGTGAGATGGCATCGATGCGGAAGCCGGCCACGCCCTTATCCAGCCAGAAGCGCATCGCGTCATACATCGCCTTGCGTACCTCTGGATTGCGCCAGTTCAGATCCGGCTGCTGCACATAGAAGTAGTGGTAGTAGTACTGACCTGTCTTCGGGTCCAGCGTCCACGCCGAGTGGCCGAACCACGACTGCCAGTTGTTCGGCGGACCGCCGTTCTTGCCATCGCGCCAGATGTACCAGTCGCGCTTGGGATTGGTCCTCGACGAGCGCGACTCCAGGAACCACGGATGCTGATCCGAGGTGTGGTTCATCACCATATCCATAAGGACCCGGAGGCCCTGCTGCTTCGCCGCCTTCAGCAGGGCGTCAAAGTCCCCCATGGACCCGTACTGCGGATCGATGGCCTCGTAGTTGGCAATGTCGTAGCCGAAGTCGACCTGCGGGGAGGGATACATCGGCGTGATCCAGATGGCATCAACGCCCAGTCCCTTTAGATAGCTGAGCCGCTGCTCGATGCCCTTGATGTCCCCCAGGCCATCGCCGTTGGTGTCCTGAAAACTGCGTGGATAGACCTCGTAGATCACCGCATGCTTCCACCACACGTCGCCATTGGTCTTCAGCGGTTCGGCCTGCGACTGCGCTACCGCAGAAGTACAGGCGGCCATTACCAGACAGATCAAGATCCAGAGTCGCCGCATGCCGTCCCCTCCCAAAACAAACGCCAGCATACGCGAAGAACGGCATAATTGGACTGGTTTGACCGCGGACGCTGGCCCCGCACACAATGGCAGCCGTGCACCCCTTGCTGGATCAGACTCGTGACTTACTCGCTGCACCCCTGGCCGGCTGCTCTGCCGAGCAACTCGCCCGTCACCCCGCCGGCGATCCAACACGCTGGAACGCCCGGCAGGTAGTGGAGCATCTCTCTGCCACCTGGCGTTCCACCATCGGCGGCATCGAAGACCGCCTGCAAAAGTCCAGGCCCCTGCGCACCCGCCCTACTCTCGCGCAGCGTTGCAGGCAACTGGCGGTTTGTGAATTCGGGTTTCTTCCCCGAAAGCGTGAAGCGCCGCCGGCGGTTCTACCAAAGGGTGCACCGGGAGCCCCGCTCACCGGCGACGAACTGATTGTTCACTTCAGCGCTACGCTGGCTGCAATGGACAATGCGCTCAACCGCATCGAGCCGCAGGCCAAAGATTCCCCGGTGCTGACCCATTTCCTGCTGGGCCCGCTGAGCGTGCGCCAATGGCGACGTTTCCATCGCGTGCACGCGCGGCATCACGTTGCGCAGATTGAGCGCGCCATTCACGGCGCCTGACTCTATGCGGAGATCAACTATTTGATCTGGCTCAGCAGCAGCTTGCCGATGGTTTGCAGTTGCATATTGGAAGTACCTTCATAGATCTTGCCGATCTTTGCGTCGCGGTAAAGCTTTTCGACGGGATAATCCTTCACGAACCCGTAGCCGCCGTAGACCTCCACCGCCTTGCTGGCCGCTCGCTCCGCCACCTGGGAGGCGAAGTACTTGGCCATCGCGGCCTCTTTTACAAAATCCAGGCCGGCGTCCTTCAGCCGCGCCGCGTTGTAAACCATCAGACGCGTCGCCTCGATCTCGACTGCCATCTCGGCAAGCTGGAAGAGCACGCCCTGGAATTCGGCAATCGGCTTACCGAACTGCTTGCGCTCCTTCGCGTATCCCGCGGCATGGTTCCAGGCCCCCTGCGCCAGCCCCAGCATCTGCGCGCCGATGCCGATGCGTCCCTCATTCAGCGTCTCAATCGCGATCTTGTAGCCTTTGCCGACCTCGCCCAGCACGTTCGCGGCCGGCACCTTGCAATCGTCAAAGATCAGCTCGCAGGTGGACGAAGCGCGAATTCCGAGCTTGTCCTCCTTCTTCC
>DASQRJ010000432.1:0-2387 GCA_035642955.1 Acidobacteriaceae bacterium | reverse complement strand
GCGTCTGATATCCACTCGGCGGCTACATCTTTTGTGAAAACGGTTTGGGCGCACGCAGCAGTGATTATAGTGCTGATTGCCAAGCGCTCCCACGTAACGTCTGTACCTGGAATCGCCTCAGTCCAAAGCCCTGTTGAGATGCATGAGAGAGATGGTTCTTCCTGTTTCAGCGAAGCCAAGGGTTTTGTAGAACCGGGACAGCCCATGTGAGGCTTCGCCTGCGGGCGTCATGACAACTTCTACGGCCGAACAGCCTTGTCCGCGGCTCCAGGTCACGGCAGCTTCGACGAGTGCGCGAGCGATACCGTGGTCCCGGTGTTCGGGAAGGACATAAAGATCGCCGATCTCCGCCATGCGGCCCCACTCGACATACAGCATGGTCGTAACTGTCACAATGCCGACTGGGTGGCCATCCTCGTGGAGTGCCAGGGCGGCCCAATGATGCGGGTCGCGGCGCAGAACGTCGAAACGCGATGCAATTGCGACTTCGTCGCCAGCGAAGCCCTCTTCCGCGAAAAAACGAACGAGGAGGCGTGACGCCGATGCAGCGCGAGCGTCATCGACAGGAACGATGGTTGCTGGGGAGGGCTCGATTTGCATGGTCGGACAATCGTATGCATTCCGGCAGATACCGGGCAATCGGCGTCGCCTTGACCCGAAGGCGGGCCTCCTGCGGCCGGCCGAAGTGGAGCACCGCGGCCCATTGCCCTTTCCGCTCCGCCCGCCACACCACTTTGCCGCCGAGCATGCTGGCGATGGCTTCCGGCGGGAGGTCGCGATGGAAGTCGAAGTAGCGGCGATCCAACTGCTCGTTGCGCGGACCGAGGCTGAAGGGCAGGTGTGGCGGATCGTACTTGGTGGAGAAGATGATGCCGACCGTATAGCCGGAGAGCGTGGCGGCGCGTTGGATTTGCGGCAGGGAAAAGTTGTCGATGGTGACGACGGAGACGGGACGGCGCATATATCCCAGCTCCGGCTTGGTGAGCTCGTCGGAGACGGGCCACGCGGTGAGGATGGTCTCCTGCGGATAGTGGGTGACGGCCTGGTGGATGGCCTGCTGCTGCAGCGAGATGGAGTCCGCATAGCTGAGGTTGTCTTCCGGCGCGAAGCGGTAGGGCGGATTGACGAAGAGCCCGAGGCAAAACGCGAAGGCGGCCAGCGCGACCAGGCCACCCCATAGGGGAACGCGCCGCCAGAAGGTGGCGACGCAGACCAGAAGCACCAGCGGATAGAGGGGCAGCAGATAGCGCGTGAGCAGGGCGCCGCCGAGCACCGAGAAGAGCAGAGTGTTTGCGGCGAAGACCCAGAGGAGCGGAGTCACGAACTCCCGCCGCAGAGGCGGGCGTGTGCCGCCTTCCGTTAGCGGAGGTATGTCGCCGTCCGTGAGCGGACTTATACCGCCGTCCGGCAGCGGACGTATGTCGCCGTCCGTGAGCGGACGAGGCACCAGCAGGAGCGCGGAGCACGCGCACAAGACAGGCACGAAGAGATTCATGTGCGCGGTAAGGTGCAGCGCACGATGGAAGAGTGCGAGAGCGATGCGGAGCGGGGAGAGCGTGGTCTCTGCGTTATAGCGGAGATACTCCGGGTTGCCGAAGACGTAGCCGGTGCGCCGCCAGTGGTAGTAGAACCACCCGCACAGAGGGAGGATCGAGGCCACGAGCCAAACGATATTGCGCCACGCGATGTTGCGCATTGCCGGTTCGCGGCTGGATCTTTCGCGCAGAGCACGCCAGGCTTCGCACCCGGCGAGAGCCAGCGGCGTGCAGATAGAGGTTTCCTTGGAAAGCGCTGCGAGCGCAAAGCAGAGTGCGGCGGGAAAAATGCGGGCGGCGCGGCCGCCGGGCACGTAGAATGCCAGCCCCCACAGGGTGAGAGCGGCGGCGAAGAGATCCGCATGGGCCAGCGTGCTCTGGGCAAACCACACCGGGTACAGCGCGGTGAGAAGCGTCGTGGCCGCGGCGATGGAGGTCTGATGGGTCACGCGCTGGGCCAGCCGGTAGACCCCGAGCAACGCGAAGGAGGCGACGATCAACTCAGCAAGACGGGTGGTAAGCGGATTGAAGCCGGAGAGTTTCCACCAGAACGCGAGATAGATCGAAGGCAGCGGCGGGTGCGCATTCGAGAGCGTGCTGTACGGAATCAGCGCGCCGCTGCGGAAGAGATCGTAAGCGGCGGGGATATAGTAACCGGCCTCGTCCCAGTAGTAGGGCAGGCGCAGCAGAGCGAAGTGCGAGAGATAGAGCGCAACGAAGATCAGAGGAAAGACCAGCCACAGAGGAAAGGGCTGGTCTGTCTGCGTATTGGAGGGCTGCCGCGCAGGAAATCGGAGGAAGGAGAAGATTGCTGCCTCCGCGGACCGTGGAGCGTCCGGCTTTCTGAAAGTT
>DASQRJ010000431.1:0-2597 GCA_035642955.1 Acidobacteriaceae bacterium | reverse complement strand
TGGTGTGCGTGGTGGATGCGACGACACCAGCGACGACGCTTGCAGACCCATTGCTGCGGTCCCAGCTCCGGGCCGCCGACATCGTGGCACTGAGCAAGCTGGACTTAGCAGAATCAGCCGGCAGCGCGCATGTGCGCGATGTCTTGCGCGCCGCATTGCGGCCAACCGCAATAATTGTGGATGCAGCATTCGGGTCGGTACCCTCAGCCCTTCTTTTTCCGACCGACCCGGATCGTTTGTCTGCATCGCGCGAGCCAGGAAGACGGCGCCCAGCCGCGGACCGGTTCGAGACGCTGAGCTGGACTTCTGATTTGCCGGTGTCGTTGCCTCGGCTACAACAGGCGATTGGTCAACTAGCCCCGCGATTGGCCCGAGCGAAAGGGTTCTTCGAGACGTTGGAGCAGCCGGGGCGGCAGTTTGTCTTCCAGTTGGCTGGGGGGCGCGCGACGCTGGCGCCAAGCGGAACAAGCGCGACTGGGACGCCGCAGACGCGGATCGTGTTTGTCGCGGAAATCGGGCAACTGTCGGCGGACGAAATTGGCATCGTGATGAACGGGTGTATCGCCCGGTAGGCCTACTCACTCACCGAGTAGGCAGACACTGAATGCCGCGCGCTGCCTCAGCGGGAAGGGGAGGGACCACATTCCCGTTGCGAGCATCGGCACCTTGAGGGCTATCACCCATGTCCAAGGCCAGCGAGCAAAGCCGGCGAGGGCGATCGCAGCGAGGCTGCCCAAGACCCAGATGATGTGGATGGCAATGCGGCTCACCCGCGCTTGGGCGTTGCGGTCTCCCGGCGCAGCCCAGCGAGCATCGCGGTCGTGGCTTCGCGTGCGACCTCTCGGAACTGCTCCACCAGAATGCTGGCGCCCTGATTGATGAGGGCAGGCATGGGAGAGCCGTAATGTGGACTATCGTCCTTGCGAGCAGCAAGGATTGGGGCAGGGAAGACCTGGTTGAGTGGCCATATCGCCGTGGCTGCCGAGACGCCAGTCTGCACCGGGTAGCGGAGGCGGGCTGCCGGCGACGCTCGCGCAGCGACGGTTGCGGGCGCGGCCGCTGTACGCACGGACGCGCCACGGCATGCCAGAAGCAGATCAATGCTGCGGCGTCTGTTCCCGTTGCCGCTGCTGCTCGCCCTGATGGCGTGTCAATAGCAACCATGCCCAGATCGGCACCGACAGCGCGATACCAGCAAGCGGTACGACCAGCCAGTAGGTTTCAAGGCTCATCGGGGCCAGGGCTGTTCAACGCTCTCAACTGAATCTCCACTTGAGAAGTTGGTCGACGCCGGCGAGAGCTGCGGCGTAGCGATCCTGGCTGAACGTTGAGGTCTGATTGCGCCGAAGAATATTGTAGGCAAAGGAGCGCAGCCTGGCAAAGACACCTGGGTTATGACGGATGCGGGACTGATCTTCCTGGAAGGTGACATCGCGTGTGTAGTGCAGGCTGTTTTCGATGTGCCAATGGCATCGGATTGCGGTAGCGGCATGGCGTGCCGATACGGAGCCATTGGCCACATAGTATGTGACCTCGGATGTTCTGCTCCAGAGGCCGGTGCTGGCATCTCGATGCAGGACATCGCGGGTAAGGCGGACGATGACATTGATCAGAGACTGCCACTCGGTTCCAGCGACGGCTGTGGTGGCATTGAATAGCTCGGCGGTCCTGGTTTCATGCCGGCCGCGCCCTGCGGTGACCTCTGTGTCGCTGCTGGTGGGGTTACGGGAGGTGCAGACGGCTTCGACCTTGTGCAACAGGGAGGGCTGATTGTCTTTCAGTTGGACGAGGATGCGTGCCTGGGCCTGAGCGGCGGCCTCGATGGTTTTTTTTGGCAGTGCATGGCGTCGAGCGTGACGATGCAGCTGGCAAGCTGAAGTTCGCCGAGCAACTGCTGCGCGGCGGGGATCTCATTGGACTTCTCCGCGATATCGACATGCGCCAGGACCAAGCCGGCCTCGACGTCGAAAGCGTGCAGCAGTTGGGCGGCCTTACGATCGTTGAAATTGTCGAAGCTTCGTCTGAGTGTCTTGCCATCGAGCGCGATGGTTCGTCGTGAAGGATCGGTTGCCGCGTGGTGCAGGGCGGCGGCGTGGTGTCGGAACACCCGCTCGACTGCTTGCGGATCGAGACCCTGCAGGATGTAGCGGATGGCTGTATGGGCGGGAGCGCGCTTCCAGTGCAGGCCGAAGGCGGCGTTCAAGCGGCGACGGTGCACCTTGATGAACGTCTCGATGGCGCGGAAGGAATTGCCGCCGGTGACCACGGCAAGGATGGAGAACAGCAGTAGATAGGGCAGCTTGTAGAGCTTGCCTTCAGCCCGGCGCGGGTCAGGAATCTCGCTGAGTGCTGTGAGGAACTGATCGAACGACCGCATGGCAACCTGCTGGTGATCTGGTTGCCCGGCATAGATTCAGAGATCTTGCCGCGCCGGAATCCGGCGCCCGGATCGGCGCGCATGTTCTGCTCAACCGTTGCACCACGGACTCAACATCGCACCTCAGGTGTATAGAGCGTTGAACAGCCCTGGGCCGGACCTCATCTTCTCGACGTTGGTTACCGGATGCAGATGGTCGCCCTCCTCGAATGCGTTTGCC
>DASQRJ010000430.1:0-3376 GCA_035642955.1 Acidobacteriaceae bacterium | reverse complement strand
ACGTCGGTCCTGACTGCCGAGTTATTTAGACGCCTCGGCATTTCTGGCCGGCGATGCAGCTGAGGAGGGTCTGCCGTTTAACGTGGATGCGGCCTCTCCCGCGCCCAAAGGCGAAGCCCGCGAACGGCGAGGTTAGCAATTGCCGGGAGCAACCGTGGCTGCATTAGGTCTGGATCGAATTGGCTCATGCGTCGGGCGTTCTCTCTATAGCAGTCCTCAACAAATTGCGTGAAGCTAAATCCGTCCAGGAACATGTTAGCCTCTGTTACCGAAAAGTCCCGTCCGTCATTCTCTTTTTGCCCACGCTTCACCATGCCCAACAGCCGGCGCGCCGCGCGGCCATAAAACCAGGCTGATTTTAGAGCGCGGGTAAGTGCGACATGACCGCGCCGCTTCTCACGCCAAGCCATATAGTTGATGAAGAACACAATGTGCCGGGTTTCCTCGTACATCAGCACATCGAAGATCTGGAACATCGCATCGGGCAGGAATTCTGACTGCCGTGCGGTCTTGAAAGCACCAAATCCCAGGAACGAGTCCATGCACTCGCCAAAGCCGAAATCGATGAATGCCGTCTCCAGATCATCGGGGAACGTTTCCAGGGGCTGCTCGGTCGCCTCCAGCCCGTACCGATCAATCATGACGCGGATTAATCTCGCGTGGCGTGCCTCTTCTTTGCCTTGCAACGCGACGGCCTCTCTCACCAATGGATCGATCACCTGGGGCGTGAAAGCATCCACGATCGCACCGGCGCGTCGTTCAGTGTGATATACCTCCTGCCAGAATGGTACACTGCGCAACCGGTCCAATGCAGCGTCGTCCAGTTCCGGCCAGGGTAATGCGACCGGGTCAAACACCTCATGCGTATCAATGAATTGCCGGCAAAACAGTTCCTTATGCTTTTCCGAGCCTGGCTTAATTGACAAGTGATGACCCTCAACCGATTTATGTTGTTGATGCTGGCTTTTTGCGCGAGAAGCACAGGGCAAACCGTACAAGGTTTGGTGTCGTTGTGGGACGCAGGAGCCGGCTGTCGTAACCCGCGAAACGCCGGTCGTTCTCGGACAGACAAATGCGCATCAGCTCCGCAGTGCTGATATTGACATTGCTCACGGATTTGCTGCCGGTCACAGTGAAGTTGTTGTCGTTCGCGTTGCCCTTTGCGCCAGAATCCATGCCACGCGCGATGCTAAGGCGTTCCCACCCCAAGAATACCCACACCGCGGCCACACGGAGCTCGAACAAGGGACGCTTGTACCAGGGCATCGTCCGCCGATGCCACGCCACCCAGTTGGCGAACAGCAGGATGTGCCGACATTCCTCTTGGATCACCGGTTCGAATGTGTCCACCAACTCCGTTGGGAAGAATCCGGAGCGCTTTGCCAGTTCAAACAGGCCAAATGCAAAAAAGCTGTCGATACACTCGCTGAATCCAGTGACCAGATACGCCCATTCGGTGTCGCGCGGCTCGATGTATTCAGGCTCAGGGTCCAGTGAGATGCCATACGCCCGCACCAGGTTGGACAGCACTTTCTTGTGCCGTCCTTCCTCCCAACCATTGAGTCCGATTGCAATGCGCCATTCTTCATCTACCAAGCTATTGGCATAGGAGATCATCCGCCGCCGCGCCTTGCCCTCTGTCTGCACCGCAATATTCCAGATCGGCAGATGTATCAGCCGATCCTGGGCCTCGGACGAGAGCATTGGCCAATCAAGGATCGATGGCTTATACGGGTTGAACGTCTCGCGAAACATGCGGCATGTAACCCGCCTGTGCAGCGTACTTCCAACGGCGATACGCCCCTCCTCGTCAGCCGCTGTCCAATGCCGGGAGTTATGGTCGGCGGCAGCGATGCTGGCCTCGCTCACAGTGTGCTCGTCGGCCAACTGCAAACCTCCTGGCGGTGGTTGCAGTTCGTGTTCATTCGTCCTTATCGAGTACACCTTCGTCGTCTGTCTCGTTTCGCCCGCTCTCGTACCCGGTCGAAGGGTAGCCCGCCATTGATGCGCCAATGGTTCAAGGCCAATCGCTACAACCGTGGCCACAAAGCCAAACATGCGCCAATTTGCTTGGGGCGCTGCGACCGCTCACCTGAGCAATCCACGAATCCTCGTATTGTCCTTTGTCCGCGCCACAGAGTCCAATTTGATCTTTGGTATTACGGCGTTGACTCAACCGGCTGCCAACAATTGATGAGCGGATTTGCGTGGACGATCCCTACAGCGCCATGGACAGGCAATGAAATTGCGTCCAGGTCAAGCGTCCGGCGCGTCCCTTTGCCGACCTAGTGAACGTGCTCTATGGACGCTCGAGGAAGGCAAGTGCTGTAGCAATTACGCCTTCGAGAAGCGAGCGCTCGGGGCGGACACGGGCCAGAACACGCACCCCCATGAGCACACCTAGCAGGTGCTGTGCCAAGCTGACCGCCGACTGGGAAGAGGTGATCGTCCCATCCGCCTGGCCTCTCTCGATGCAGTTCAGGAAGAATGCCTCAAGCTGCCCGAGGGTCTGGACAATCGTCTCACGAAATTCCCTATCGTGGGGTGCCAGCTCAAGAGCGCCGTTCACGATCATGCACCCCTTGCGCTCACGGTCACCGAGCGAACGGCGCAGGATGTCATCAAAAAACATTCGAATGGCATCGAGAGGCGGTAAAGCTTCGCTCCGCTGTAGCCGCGCTCCGATGCTCTTTTCGATGTAGTGATCCAGTGCCGTCCGGAACATCGCCCGTTTGTCGCCGTACGCATTGTAGAGGCTTGCGGCCGTGAGGCCGGTCTTCTCGATCAAATCTTTGATCGACGTTGACTCATACCCGTGCGCCCAAAAGCACTGCATCGCGGCGTCCAGCACGGCCGCTTCGTTGAACTCCCTGGGTCTCGCCATACTGTTATCCACTCCACGAGCCATCGGGACCTTGCCATCGCCGACGGCATCAGTCATATTAGAATGTACATACTACAACCTAGTCCAGGGGTGTGTAGCTGTAGGCGCCCTGGATCGGCTGCGACAAGTCGAACAGCCAGAAAGGTATACCGCCATGGGGCTGGAACAACAGCTCGAGGAGTTCAAGGAGAGGTTCCTGCGCATGGCTGCACCCAGACCGGTCGTCTGTATGAGGTGTAGGTCGAAGAGCTCCGAACTGTCTTTCGGCGCAGCGGCCAGATCTTGCCGGTCTATGTGCCCTTCGGTCTCGGCCGCCTTCAGCTGACATCCTCAACGGAACTCGCTTTCCGCGTGTACTATCGGGGCGTTTTCATGAGCAGTCTTGCGGTCGTGACGTTCAATCGTGCGGTCCCACCGCTCGGTCCTTCAGCCGCAACGGCGTCATGACGCTTCCGCCAGTGGTTGCCTCATTTCCGCGATTCCGTCTTCGGC
>DASQRJ010000429.1:0-2136 GCA_035642955.1 Acidobacteriaceae bacterium | reverse complement strand
CGGGATGCCGGTGCAGATCGCCACCGGCTTTCCTGCTTCCACCAGGCTCGGCGCCTGCTCGATATGGAGTTCCAGATAGGCCGCGATACGCGCCGGATCGAGATGCTGCTTCCCCGCCCGTAGCACTTCCGGGTTGCCGCCGCACTCTGCGATGTGCTCCGCCAGCGTGCGCTGCGTGTCGATCCGCCGCACGTCCAGCGCACCATCCGGCAGCGTCCCCAGCGCGCCGCGCGAGCCGATGTAGGACACCTGGAACCAGATACTCTCTTCGGCCCGAATCCCCATCACCGTGAGGTCGCGATCCAGCTTGACGCCGGCACGCTGCAACGCCGCGGCGGCGACCAGTCCCGCCACAACGCCCGCCGCCCCATCGAAATTCCCACCATGCGGCACGGAATCGAGATGCGACCCGACAATCACCTCCGGCGCCGCGGGATCGCGGCCCGGCAGCGTCATATACAGATTGGCCGCATCATCGTGCCCGATACGCAAGCCCAGCCGCTCGGCTGCGGCCGTCACCGTCGCATGCCCGCGCTGCTCCCCTGCCCCGTACGGATCGCGCGTCACTCCAGGCTCGTCCAGCCCATCGCGGCGCAGTTTGTCGAACAGTTCAGTCGCGGAAGCCCGTTCCGCGGCGACAGCAGCAACGATGTCCAACCGACACCCCCCTCAGGCAGATCACACTGCAAGCAATAACCCTACCCTTCCGCTTGTGGGAGAGGGGACGGGAAGCGTGCTGCGTGCCAATCGCCGCCTGATGCTTGCCGGACGCCGCGCAAGTACTCAACGGACGAGCATTGGCCACCCCAGTGGATGAAAATCTGGCCCCTGGTACCCGCTTGGCCGCCAGCCGCTCCCGCTCCCAATTCAGCCGGCTTGCCAGAGCTTGCGTGATCCCAGCAGCGGACATTTATGCGGTGTTCGTCGAGCGGACGAAATTATCGACCCGGCACTCCTGCTGCAGCAAGCAAACCTCCCAGTCCGGCCGGATTCATGCTGTCGGCCATGGCGGATGGGATGACAATTGTCATGCCGCGTTCCTTCGTCGCCTCGTACACAAGGTTCATCGCGCGGAGTTGCAGCGCCCCAGGCGCCTTGGCGTAAATTTTGGCGGCCTCCACGAAAGTCTGAGCTATCTGTTGTTCCGAAGCACCCAGGATGATCCGTGCTTCCTTCTCCCGCTCAGCCTGGGCGCGGCGGCTCATTGCATCTTGAAGCCCAGCCGGGATCGCCACATCGCGGATCTCTACCGACATCACCGCTACACCCCACTCGGCGGTCTTGGACCCGATCTCGTCGCGGAGCGCCTCATCAGCCTTCTTGCGTTCCGACAGCAATGCCGAGAGCTCCGTGGCGCCAATCATCTCTCGCAGGGAGGTTTGCGCAACTTGACCAATCGCTTCGCGGTAGTTCGCAATCTCGAGTGCTGCGCGCTCGGTGTCATGTACTTGCCAGAAGATGATGGCATCGACGTTCACCGGCACCGTATCTCGCGTCAACGTTCGCTCTGCGTTGAACCCGGTCGTCTGAATCCGCTGGTCGATCGTGGCTGCGACGGTATCTATGAAAGGCACAATGAGGAAGAGCCCTGGCCCTTTGATGGCTCTCAGTTTGCCCAGACGAAGAATGACCATCCGCTCCCATTGGTTGGCGACGATCAGGGCACGCGGCAGCAATATCCCCAGGATCACCAGCAGGCCCGTACCGAAATAGGCCGCGGGCAGCCGCCAGAAATGAGCTGTTGCCGCGACCAGAGCGGCAATGAGGAACAGAACCAGAGAGAGCAGAACGGCGAACGGGTTGGCTTCCTTTCCCATCAGAAAGTCCTTCATGTCTCGTCACCCTGTTGCTTCGCGATTGCGAGGATGCGGTATGCGACCTCGCTTGGTTCAACGCCGTTCGCGCGCGCAGCCGCGATAGTACGCAGCGCCAGGTCGTCGATGCATTCGGCATTCACGTTCGCATCTACTGGCGGCGGCCGCTCCGAAACGAAAGTACCGCGCGCGGGCTGGATGGTGATCGCGCCGGTTCGAGCAAGCGCGTCGTAGGCATGCCTCACGGTATTGAGGTCAACCCGTAGAGCGACAGCCATCTGTCGCATTGTGGGCATTTGCTCACCCGGGCGGACAACGCCGG
>DASQRJ010000428.1:0-5490 GCA_035642955.1 Acidobacteriaceae bacterium | reverse complement strand
ATGCTAGTAGTGTTTCGACACCGGGCAGGATGATGAGGCCGCTGTGGTCTTCTGCATCGTAGTCCTCAAGGCGGCGCTGCTCGACGATCGGATCGAGATCGGGGCGAAGGATGCGCAGGGTGTCGAGGGCGCGGCGTCCATGCGTGGACTGCAGAGAAAAGCTCCCTTCTATCCCATGATGCTTCGCCCACTGCAGCCAGCAGCGCTCATCTGCGCCGGTGGAGCTGATGAGCACGCCATCCATGTCGAAGAGAATGCCGCGAACTGTCATCGTGAGAGAAGGCATCAGCATACTGATGATGGCATGCCGGGCGCACGGATCTTCGTGAACGACGGCATGGAATCCCTGAAAGCGCACGAGCAGACCGCGCTGCTATCGGGCGCGGTGGGCGCGGAGCCGATCTTTCATCTTGGGAATGCTGTGTAAGCGCGCGACCCGTGCCTGCCTCCGGCTAAGGAAGCAGGCACCTGCTCAGCAGGAGATCCTCTGTGTCATCTTCCGACCCGTTGTTTCCATCGGTTGCATGTAGCACATGGCGCCAACATCGTCCTGCTGTTGCGCTGGCGGCAATGCATCGGCGATATGTTGGTCTTCCGCCGACGCCGCGTTGCACGGGTTCCCTTCCAGCCAGAAGACGATCGCGTCAGCGATTTCATGGGCTTGCTTCGCGACTTCGCCAAGTCTCTGGGTTACAGCACGCTCGAAGTCATCGTGCGCTCCAGTCCTGTGATCCAGGTGAGAGCATAACTCAACGGAATGGAGCTCATGAAGTTGCAGCGACTCGATGTGCCGAAGCACGGTCTCGGCACGACGCGCGTCTTTTTCGAACAGCGCGACAATGCACAGGCGAATGGACCCATTCATGAGTTGCGCCATATCCTCCAGTGCCTCACGACGCTGCAGGCTCCCACCTTCGAGCAAACGAATGGTATCGCGAGCGATTTCGACGGCCGCGGTGTAGGTGGCGTCAAGAGCGGCCGCGATATTGAAGGCGGCGAAGGCAAAGCGCATATCTGGAGCCTTCGCAATACCGCCGTTCATCAGCTCGCGGGATAGCTCCTTGATCCGGCGGTGGTGATCTTCGATCTCACGGTGTGCGCTACAGACGTGGCGCGAGAAATCCAGATTGCGCGTCTGGTACCCCTTGACGGAGTCATCGAGCGAGCGCTGCGAGAGTCTGGCCATGGCGAGCAGTTGCACCCGCAGGACGTGAATGTGCTGATCTGAATTCATTTCCGTTGCATCCTTCACTGTTCATTGGAGTCCTTTGTTTCAGGGAAATCTTCAAAATAAGACGGATTAATTCCCCGCAAAAATTGCAGACCTTTTACAAGCGTTTAAGTAAACGAACTTCATGCGAACGGGAATAGTTACGTTTCTGGCTAAGCTTCCAATCTAACGGTGCTTTGCCGTTTCCGGGTCTATCGTTTTGCTGATTTCTGTCACTTGCGTTGCCGGAAATCCACTGATCTCTGCAGGGCGCCGGATGAGCGGCTCATCTTTGGCAAGGTACACGCAGAATGACTTGGCGGCAGCAAGAAAAGATTCCAGCCACCGGATATCCGGGGCGAATTGACGCAGTACATGGTTGGACCTAGCCGCGGCTTCGCGCAATTGTTCGCGCTCCAGAGTTCCCACTTAGGGTATTTCTCGCTCAATAAAATATTTCTTTATTATAAATTTTCTCTGCCATCGTTCGATGTGGGTTGTGTCTCTATCTGGAAGATAAGTGGCTCATAGGTTGTTCGGCCATTCCTATGGGGCTGTTCTGCATTTAGGGGAGGTCAGTGATGACAAATGTTACGGTCTTGTTTCTCGACGAAACTTTTCCCTCACTGCCATTGGTCCAATGGAGGCTTTCGTCATACCGGAACACTGTGGAACAGCTTCACGGGCTCAGGCCGGCGTGTCACTTTCACGTGACCACCAACCTCGTGGCCGCAGAAGCCGCGCCGTCAGATACAAGCTCAACGGCGTACGGGCGTTTCGCCGAGTGGATACCGCAAAAGTTCGGCAGGTAAAGCGTCTTTTGCGGGTAGACTTGGCCCATGGGAAACAAAGATGCGGGAAAACGCGAAACGAAGAAGGCTCCCAAGCCGAAGCCGAAGGTCGAGCCTGGGCGTAAACGCGAGGGTTATAGCCCGGCTGCTGGAATAGCGCCGAAGAGCTGACTACGATGTCCCAGCGGTCGGTTCGCGGCGCGAGAGTTGCAATGGACTTGGGCTCGGAGCGCAGATGACGCTTGCGCTGGTTGCGGCAATCGTCATCACTCCGATCGTTGAACAGGGAGGGCAGCGGGGTAAGATAGCGCTGCCCTTCTTTTTGCGCCAGATGACACGATGATCGTCCGCTCCAAATCCAACTGGTGGGCCCTGCTGTTCGTATGGCGTGGCTCCATGATGAAGCAGATGCTGCCGCAACTGTTGATTGTGGCGGCGCTGAGCGTGCTGGCGGTATGGACCGAGGGCACGATCTTCAAGCACAAGGTGCCGCTGAACGCGACGCCGTTCACGCTGGTGGGCGTGGCTCTGGCGCTGTTTCTGGGTTTTCGCAACAGCTCCGCGTACGACCGCTGGTGGGAGGGACGCAAGCTGTGGGGCGCGCTGGTGAACACCATGCGTTCGCTGAGCCGGCAGGCGCTGACCATGACTGGCGATGCGGCAGAATCAGCGAAAGACAAGCGGGAATTTCTCGACCTGCTGGTGGCCTTTACCTACGCGATGCGCGATCAGTTGCGCGGCGATAGGTTTGCCCGCAGTGCGGAACTGCTCACCCCGGCGTTGGCCGAAGAGGTAGACCGGGCGCGCTTCAAGCCGTTCATCATTCTGCGGGCGATGGGCGAGTGGGTGGCCAAGCGTCAACGCGAGGGTGCGTTCGGCGAGATCACGATGACGGCGATCGATCGCAACCTGGTGGAGCTGTCGAATATTCTGGGCGGCTGCGAGCGCATCGCGGCGACGCCGGTCCCTTTCGCCTATTCGGTGATGATCCATCGTGTGGTGTATTTCTACTGCGCGCTGCTGCCGTTCGGGCTGGTGGATGCGATTGCGTGGATGACGCCGGCGGTGGCGTTAGTGATGGCGTATTCGTTCATTGCGCTGGATTCGCTGGCCGCGGAGCTGGAGATGCCCTTCGGCCGCGATGAGAACGGGCTGGCGCTGGATGCGATCTCGCTGAATATCGAGCTCAGCATTCGAGAGATGAGCGGGGAGCCGCTCGAAAAGATACCGCTGCAGCCGGTGGGTTACGTGCTGCATTAGGATTTGCCATCCAGGGATTTGCCATCCAGGCAGACGCGCCGGTGGCGCGAGCTGTGGGGTTCGCTTCCTTTGGTCGCTCACGCTGAGTTATTCGTTCCACTCAAAGATCGAGATGTGGGGCGCCCGGCACTTCACCAGCGAAAGTGGATGTCCATTCCAAAAGATCCAAGCATGATCGCCACCACGACGAATGCAAGGAACAGAATTGCTATGAATGCGGCCAGTATCCAAGTCAATGCTGCGCGGGCCATGGCGAGTCACGACCTGTCCAGTGCAGACAGCAAAAGGGACGGCCGAGGCCGTCCCTTTTGCTGTTGATAACTGCTGGGTGGTTTAGAGAGGCTGAACGTTCTCTGCCTGCCAGCCCTTGGGGCCCTTCACCACGTTGAACTGAACTGCCTGACCCTCTTGGAGGGTGCGGAAGCCCTGTGCCTGAATGGCGGTGTGGTGGACGAAGACATCTTCCCCGCTCTGGCGGCTGATGAATCCAAAACCCTTGGCATCGTTAAACCACTTCACTGTTCCCTGTTCCATAGTGCTTAAGTCCTTTACTGCTGAGTTGTGACGCTGAATTCAAGATCGGTCTCGGCAAGTAGAGAACTGCAGATACAGAACTAGCAAAACCTGTCCAATTCGAACGCTTCGTCAGTATACAACGGATGGGGTCCAGTTTGCGGTTACTTTCGTAAGGGAAAATACGGTACGCTGGCGGAGCATTGGATTTTCCGGTAAGTGCCCGGGAATCAGTCCTCTGGAGCCAAGGCGTAGTAGCCCTTGCGGGATTGCACCTTGAGCGCCTCATCGCGCTGGCGGCATTGGATATCGACCTTGCGGTAGGTACCGTCGGTCTTGTCGTTGATCGGGGTGTAGCTGGCGACGTACTGAGTGCGCAGCTCGTCCTCGATCTGCTGGAAGGCGGCCTCCAGCTTCTTTCCGTTGTTGCCGACGTTGATGAGGCGGCCGCCGGTCTGGTCCGCAAGCTGATGCATGAGGTAGTCCCCGCTGTAGCCGATGGTGTACGCGCCGCCGTAGAAGCCGCGGTCCGCGATGAGCAGGACGTAGACCATGGAGTTGGCCTTCTGCGCGGCTTCGATAGCGTCCTTCAGTTTGGCTTGTGAGCCCTCATCTTCACCGTCGGTGAGCAAGATCATGGCTTTGCGGCCGGTCTCGCCGGCGAGTTTGTCGTGCGCAGCCTCGACCACCGCGTCGTACAGCAAGGTGCCGCGCGGCGTGCCGGTGGGCAGCGGCCCGGTGGTGATGCCGCCGGTGCCCACGTTGATCTGTGCCTTCTGCATGTCGCGGGCCAGGGCGCTGGGATTGGAGGTGAAGTCGGAGAGCAGGTCGATATCCACGTCGAACGAAACCAGAAACGCCTGGTCTTTCTCTCGGAGGATGCGTTTGAGGAACTCCGAGCCGGTCTGCTGCTCGAGCGGCAGGACATTCTGCTGCGAGCCGGAGGTGTCGAGCAGGATGCCGAGGGTGAGCGGTTGATCGACCTCGGCAACGAAGTTCTTGAGCTTCTGCGGCTGCTTGTCTTCAAAGACCTGGCAGTCGTCGCGGGTGAGGTGCGGAATCAGGAGGTTTTTCTTGTCGCGGACATCGAAGTAGAGCGAGACCAGATTCACGTTCTGGCGGAAGGTGGCGACGGACTGGGAGGTATCGTCGTTGCCGTTGGGATCGCCGGGCAGGCCCTGGGGTGCGGCATCGGGCGAAGGCGCGGCCTGGGCATGCAGGCGCGCGGCGGGCAGACCAAACACAACGCAGAGGAGCAGGAGCGAGAGTACACGAGGCATGATCGTCACCTATTAGACGATAGCGCGGACCGGAGGTTCGCGGAACGGATGGATTTGTCAGGGAATCGCGGATTTTGCCGCTTTCAGAGTGTATGTTGACGGCGACGTGAGAGAGGCGTCTCTCTGGTAGGCTGACAGTGGAGTTTTAGGCTGCGGGCGTCGCGTCACTGCATCGAGAGCATTTCGGCATAGGTGTGAATGGTCCAGGGAGTGCTCTGGTGGCTTTTTCCTTCAGGGAAAAGCCACGTGCATCCCCCAAGACCGGAGTTCTATCGAAACCGCTCTATCCGATAAGCAATGCGCAAGCGATAAGACGGGATAGCCCGGAAGATGGTGTGGAGGAGCTTTGGTCGGAAAGCAGTGGGCGTGGAGTTTGGTGGCAGCAGTTCCCCTGATGGGACTGACGATTGGCGCAGCACAGCAGAGCGGCAGTAGT
>DASQRJ010000427.1:0-9959 GCA_035642955.1 Acidobacteriaceae bacterium | reverse complement strand
GTTTGGTCTCGCCTGGGCCTCGGGTGCCGATGCCCCCGCCGAGTTGCGACATCGCCGCCCCGCGGCCAGCCAGCCGCGGCAGCATGTATTCCAGTTGCGCCAGCTCCACCTGCAGATGACCTTCCCGTGTTCGCGCATGACGGGCAAAGATGTCGAGAATCAGCTGGGTACGGTCCACCACCCGGGCGGGCAGCTCGCTCTCCAGATTTCGCAACTGCGTTGGCGACAAATCCTGATCGAACAGAACCACATCCGCTTGAGCCGATGCGGCCACTCCTGCCACTTCCACGATCTTTCCCTTGCCGATCAGCGTGGCTGCATCCGGTTCCAGCCGGCGCTGTGCCACCTCGGCAACAACATCGCCGCCGGCGCTCACTACCAGTTCGTGGAACTCTTCGCGGGCAGCGTCGAAGTCAAAAGCCGATGCGGCAACGCGCGGTGCGCCGTTCGCGTGACCATCGTCAGAGGTGTGGGGCAAACCGCCGGGCAATTCGAGATTGGGGGTGGGCCGGGCAGCCGCGCGCGCAGCAGCAGCGGCGCGAGAGATGGCGCGCCGCCGCCCTGAAAACTCGACCGAGACCAGCACACACCGGTTGGTACGCGCTGGCGACGAGGACGCGGCTCTATTCATACCGCGAGGTGGGGGAGACAACCGTGCGTTCTACGATTCCGCCTCCTGCCGCAAGGGGGTCGCTCCTGGATGCGGCACAGCGGCAGGCGGGTGACCGAGCCGGTGCTCGTGCATCACGGAACGATTGCTCACCACCGTCGAGATCGCATGCTTAAAAATCAACTGCTCCTGGCTGTTGTTCTCCAGCAGAACCGAATATTTGTCGAACGAGCGGATTCTGCCGGTCAGCTTCACGCCACTGACGAGGTAAATGGTGATAGGGGTTTTGTCCTTGCGGACCGTATTCAGAAAGGTGTCTTGAATATTTTGTGCCGGCTTACTGTCCATGGTGCCGATCTCCGATGCCTTTGCGGCGACTGTTTTTTCGTTCAAGCGGTACCGTGCAGAGTTTGCAAAGTGAATCTATTTGCTCCCATTGCATGGCAGTGTGACATAGCCATCAAAAAGTCAGTACCGGCCGGTTCCCGTCGCAATATGGCATCCGGGACGGAACTTCGGTCGGACACGTGTGTCGGATGCAGAAAACATGCCCGGGGTTGCGATAGGCTTCTCTGGTGACCCCGGTGCACAACGTTACCACGTCCGAGCCATCTTCGGCGGCCCCCGGCATCGTCCCGCCCGCGCCCGTTCCCCTGCTCGATTTCGCCCGGGAATACGCCCAGATCGGCCCCGAGATTCTTACCGCCGTGGAGACAGTCTTCCGCAGCCAGCGTTTCGTCCTGGGGCCCGAGGTGATCGCGTTTGAACAGGCCGCCGCCCGTCACTGCGGAGCGGCCGAGGCCATCGGGTGCGGCTCGGGTACAGACGCCTTGTGGCTGGCCATGGCCGCGGCCGGGGTCCAGCCGGGCGATCGCGTCCTGACCACCGCCTTTTCCTTCTTCGCCACCGCCAGCTCCATCCTGCGGCTCGGCGCCACTCCGGTTCTGGCGGACATCGATCCGCGCACCTGCAATCTCGACCCAACGTCGGCGGCGGCGGCATTGCAGAACCACCCTGCCATCCGCGGCATCCTGCCCGTCCATCTCTACGGCCAGTGCGCCGATTGGACTGCCCTCACGGCAACAGCGGCTGCGGCCAATTCCCTGCTGATCGAGGACGCCGCACAGGCCTTTGGGGCGAAGTGGGATGGCGTCCCTGCCGGAGCCCTGGGAACGGCTGCGGCATTCAGCTTTTACCCCACCAAAAACCTGAGCGCCGCGGGCGAAGCCGGCATGGTTACCACCTCGAACGCTGCCATCGGCCGCCGCGTGCGCAGCCTCCGCGCCCATGGCATGGAAGTCCGCTACCACCACGAGGAAATTGGCTGGAACAGCCGGCTGGACACCCTGCAGGCCGCGGTTCTGCTGGTGAAGCTGCGCCACGTCGATGCCTGGAATGAGCGCCGCCGCGCCCTGGCCGCACGCTATAACCAACTCTTCGCCGCCGCCGGCGTCGTCGAACCCGGCCCTTATCCCGATCATGGCCTGGTTCTGCCCTGGACTGACCCACGCGCCCATCACGTCTTTCACCAGTACGTCGTCCGCGTTGCGCGCCGGGATGAGCTCCGTAGCTGGCTTATCGAGCGCGGCATCGGTTCAGAGGTCTATTACCCACTCGCGCTGCATCAACAGAAAGCGCTGACTTTCCTCGGCTATCGCGAGGGTGACTTTCCGGAGAGCGAACGTGCGGCCCGCGAGGTGCTGGCGCTCCCCATCTTCCCGCAGCTGCGCGATGACGAGCAGGAGCGGGTGGTCGCTGCGATTCGCGACTTTTTCAACTAAGGCGCAATAAAGTTCCTTCAGGTAGACCGGCAGGTGTACTCTTCACCGCGACGCCCCCCGATGCTTTCGAGAGTGAAAGGACTGACCATGTCAGAATCGCCGTCGAGCCGGGGCCTGAATCGCAGGACGTTACTCCAGGGAGCGCTGACGACGGCGGCTCTGGCCGCCGCGATGCCGCGTGCACTGCGGGCTTTCCCGAACGCCATTTCGCCGGCCACGGCCCTTCAGCGTTTGATGGACGGCAATGGCCGCTACACGCGGAATCAGATGGACTTGAAAGACTTCAGCGCCGGCCGCGCGGCCCGTGCTGAAGCCCAATATCCCATTGCGGGAATCCTTGGCTGCGCGGATTCGCGGGTCTCCGCCGAGTTCATCTTCGATCAGGACCCGGGCGAGCTCTTCGTCTGCCGCGTTGCCGGCAACTACATGAATGTGGACATCCTGGCCAGCCTGGAGTACGGGGTCGCGGTGCTCGGAACCCCGCTGATCATGGTGCTGGGGCATACCAACTGCGGCGCCGTGAAAGCCGTGCTGCAGTACGAAAAAGATCGCAAACCGCTTCCCGGGCACCTGCAGATGCTGCTGGACGCGGTATCTCCCGGAGTGACGGATGCGATCCGGCAGGGACCACCGGACCTGTTGGACCACGCGATTGAGGCCAATGTGCGGCACAACGCGCAACGGCTCCGGCAGGCGCATCCAGTGATTGCGAAAGCGGTGGAAGAGAACCGTGTCGATGTCGTGAGCGCGGTCTATGAACTGGCTACCGGGCAGATACGGCTGCTGAAATAGCGTATCCGTTCGCGCCAAATTTCGGTTGCAAATCAGCGATGGTGACGTCGCGCCACCCGCTGTTCCTTGCGCTTCAGGGCCTCAGTGGACGCGCTCGACGCCAGCTTGGGCATCGGCTCGCCTGGCTGCGCGATGCGTTTCACTGTCTCGCCGTCCAGCCGGTACTTGATCGAGACGGTCGGCACCGGCAGCAGCCGCCCTGTATCCGGATCGAGCTCCGGGGTTGCACCCGCCGCGGCAAGTTTCAACGTAAACGTCGGTACAGCGGGACCTTTCGGGTCGAGGACTTCGTGCCCAACCACGACGGGCAGGTAGCCCACCACGTCGTTCATGCGCAGGCCGCCCTCGTAGCGGTGCTTGCGATCGTTCCAGACGAGCAGCCGAACGCGTGAATAGGCGTATGGCAGTCCGTCCTGATAAGGGCTCAGCACCATGACGTACTCCGGCGCCTGCTGATCCGGAAAAGGCGAAGCCGCATCCGCGATCTTGGCCAGCAGATACGCGCCCACGATCCTTTGTCCCTCCGCGTAGCGCACCACCTCGTCCGGCACATCCACATCCAGGCGGCGCGCCAGCAGCCAGCCGACACGGCCGCGGCTGTCGCGTACCAGCCACCAGTCCTCATACTGGGGAGGCGGCGCGTTGGGATCCACCGGTACCGGCGGGGCGACAAATGCCGCGTCCGGCGCGACTGGCGGCGCGGGCGCCTTCCCCAGCACGACCGGCCCCTTCGGCGTGGGCCCTTTGCCCTTTGCAATCAGTTCCATCAACTGGCCGGCGGCGGCCTCCGCCCGATCCTGCGCGGCTCTGCGTTGCTGCTGGCGGTAAGCCTCTTCCGGCGTGAGCTTTTTGACGCTCGCCCGCTCCAGCAACTGGAGCTTGTCGCCTTCCGGCATCAGAAAAAAACGTTCCGTGTCGCGTCCCGGAGAGAGATGGGCGTAGAGCTCATCGCGCAGGATCCCCGTAGCCACCACCGGATCGTTCGCATGCTCCCGGCTCAAGGCCGCAAATGCCTTGTAGGTGGGCTGATCGATGACGAAGTGCTCCTCGATCCAGCCGGTCTTGCCATCCGGCGTTCGCACCTGATAGAAGCGGCGATCGTGCGCCAGGACCGTGAGCTTCTCGCCATTGCTGACCGGCGCGATCTTGCTTGAAACGGGCGCGATGCGATCCCGCAGCCAAGCCTCTTTGACTGCGACGTAGACGACATCAGCCGCGGCGGACGACGCCCGGTGACACCCCGAAAGGCCCGCACCGCAGGCGAGCGCGAGCGTCCACGCCACGGCGATGCGCGAAGCGAGAGGGAGAATGCGCCTGCTCCATAGTTGTCGGACCACGATCTCTTTCAGGTATACAGGCGCGGCCGGAAGCTGGCGAGTGCCGCCGCGGGAACGCCAATCCGGCCATGAGAAAAGGCCGGGAGCGAATCGCTCCCGGCCTTTTCTGTATGTGCGAAGTTCAGTGGGTGCTCGCGATGGCTGCCGCCAGCGGTGCGTCGGTGGCAGTAGCCCCCGGGTCGAGCTTCCCGGCGGTCGTGCTGTCGAAGGAGAATAGCTGCAGGTATGGACTGCCGGTATTCGCGGAAAGAAGAAACTTCTGCGATTGATCGAGCGACAGCGCGAAAGGCTGCGCCCCCACCGAGGAATAAGGCGAGCCGGAAAGCGCCGTGAGTGAACCGGAGGCGAGCACAGAGTAGCCGCTGATGGTGCTGTCCGAGGCATTCGCGGCGTAGAGATAATCGCCGGTGCCATCGAAGGTGAGGGAGCGTGGCTGGCCGCCCGCCTTGAATGGCGAGCCGCTGATCTCTCTGAAGCTGCTGCTGGCGCCGATCGTAAACACACGCACCCCGGCATTCGTCTCGCCGATGAAGAGCGCTGAGCTGGTCGAGTTGACCGCAAGGCCAAGATCCTGGTTCGGGATTCCGCTGCTTGCCAGCGGACCGAGAATCACCGTATTCGCCGTAAGGCCGCCGCTGGTGTTGAACGGCAAGGGCGCGACACCCAACTGTCCCAGCGTCACGAAGACATAGCTGCTGTTGGGCGCCACGGCGATGTTCGTCACGGCGAGATTGGTCGTGTCCGTGTTGGCCGGAAACGTGATGGTAACCGGCGAGCCCCCCGCCTCCGAGAGCGTGCCGTCGGAATTGATCAGATACTCACCTACGGCCGCCGCGCCATTGGCAAGGCCGGCAACCAGTAGATATGTGCCCGATGGATCGATGGTGATGGCAGATGGCGCGACATCCTGCACCAGGGCGCTGGTACTGATCAGCGTACCTACCCCTGTGCTGCTGTTGAGGCCGAGGCCGTAGACGCCGATCCCCGCGACTCCGGCGTACAGAGCACCGTTGTCCGGAGTCACAGCCAGCGAGTTGATCCCAGCCGTAGCGAGTTGATTCGGAGAACCGGAAAGCGCAGCCAGCGCGCCCGTAGTCGATACGGAATAGCTGGCCAGGACACCGCTCTGCGTGCCCACGTAGATGTAGCTGCCGACAGTGCCGCCACCACCACCGCCGCCTCCGCCGCCATTTTTGTTGAAGAAATCCCCGCATCCAGCCAGCAGCACGGCTGAACTGCATAGTATCCCGATCGCCCATCGACTCCAAAGCCGTCTGCCGAACATGTGACTCATCCTATATGCGCACCGGAACGCCTGCCTCATCCACCCGATCGTGGCGCGGGTACATCCGCATCGACGCATGCCTGCCCTGGAACGCTCACCTATGCTGCAATTGCGGAAGTGGCGAAAATGCTGGAGGATCGCTATTCGACGACGGGTTCGGCGTCCTGACAGTTGGCGCAAAGTCCCAGGACATCGACGGAATAGCGCTCCGCGATGAAGCCATTGGGCAGCCGGTGGGGTTCCGGCAAGCCGCCAAGCTGCTCTTCATCCAGGTCGTAAATCGCTTTGCAACGCGTGCAGACCATGTGATGGTGCGGCCGATCGTTCATCTCCACGCGCAGCGAGCCGTGGTGCATGCTCACTTCGCGGAAGAGACCGCTGGCAATGAACAGGTGGATGTTCTTGTATACCGTGGCCAGCGAGATAGAGGGAATATGCGCCTGCACACGCTCGTACACTTCCTCGGGGCTGGGATGCCCGGGAATGCTCTGCATCACCTCAAACAAGACCTGGCGCTGGTGTGTGACGGTGATGCCATGCGCAGCACACAGGTCGCGAAAGGACCCATGTTGCCCCGCTCTGTGTGCAGTAGACATGCTGTTTATAATTGGATAATAGTTATTGAAAAGTGTCAATTCCCTGTGAATCGCAGACAATCAATTGGGACGGTCCCGCCAGCCGCGTCCAAAGCGCTCATCCACCGGCTGCCTTCCGCGAAAACCCGCCTCGAGCGTATGCCAGTATTCAATGCGCGCTTCGCCGCGCCGCCAGCACAGCAAGACCAGCTCTCCGTCGATGCGACAGGGGAAGTCCAGCAGCCCGGTATCTAAGTCCTTTACCTGCACGCCGATGGTGTCCATCTCCGCCAGCGCTTCTTTGGCCTTTTGTACCTGTGCCTCTACCTCGGTGCGGTTCCGTGCAACGCCGGTAATATCGACCGTCATTCCGCCCGCCAGGTAGATGCGCTGCCGCAGGGACTGAATCTCACCCTCGAGCCGCTCGGCCTCCTCCTTTGCAGCGATCGCCTGCCCCAGCAACGACTCCACAATCGGGAGCAGCGCGTTCGCCTCTTCGAGTGTGAAGGTCTTCATGCGCTCCTTTGCACCGCTTCCGGTGCATGCACCTCCACCGGACCGGCCTTCGGTACGGGAACGCCTATCTCGAGCATGCGGTCCAACGCCACCTTGGCCCAGTGTTTCACATCTTCCTGCACCTGGATGCGGTTCACGACTCGTCCCTCCACCAGGTTTTCCAGCGCCCAGGCCAGGTGCTGCGGAGAGATGCGGTACATCGTGGTGCAGAGGCATCCCGTATCGTCGAGCGTCATCACCCGCTTGCCCTTGCCCGCAAACTGCCTGGCCAGACGGTTCACCAGATGAATCTCTGTGCCGATGGCGAAGCTGCTGCCCTCCGGCGACCTCTCGACCAGCTCGATCAGCCGCTCGGTAGAGCCGAGAGCGTCGGCCTTCTGGCAGACCTCCCAGCGGCACTCCGGATGCACGATCACCTGGATTCCTGGATACTTCGCGCGCATGGCATCCACATGGCTGGGCAGGAAGCGCTGGTGAACCGAGCAGTGCCCCTTCCACAGAATCACCTTCGCCGCACGCAGACGGTCAGGTGCGATGCCGCCATTGATCTGCCACGGATCCCACACCACCATTTCGTTCATCGGAATGCCCATGGCGTATGCGGTATTGCGGCCAAGATGCTGGTCGGGAAGGAAAAGAATTTTTTCGCGCCGCTCAAAGGCCCAGTCGAACGCAGTTGCCGCGTTGGAGGAGGTACAGACCAGGCCGCCGCGCTCTCCGCAAAAGGCCTTGATGGCTGCGGTGGAGTTCATATACGTCAGCGGAGTGACCTTCTCCTCGGAGAGACCCGCACGCTCGAGCGACTCCCAGCAATCCTCCACCTGGCTGATCTCCGCCATGTCCGCCATGGAGCAGCCTGCGTTCAGGTCGGGAAGAATCACCTGCTGGCCGGCGTTGCCGAGCACATCCGCGCTCTCCGCCATGAAGTGCACGCCACAAAAGACGACATAGCGCGCGTCCGTGTTGGCGGCAATCTTGGACAGGCGATAGGAGTCGCCGGTGTAATCGGCAAAGCGGATGACCTCATCGCGCTGATAGTGATGGCCAAGCAGGATGGTGCTCTTGCCGAGCCGCTTGCGCGCGGCGGCAATGCGCTCATCCATGGTGTGGTCGGGCAGGGTGAGATAGTTCTCAAGCGAGCAGGCTTCGCCCTCGGAGATCCGGGCATCGGCTACACGCGTAGCAGGGGCTTCTTCTACCAGCAATTCCATCGTCTTCCGCCTTCAGTCCGGCCGCCCTTTGGGCGCCGAACGGGGATGTTGAAAGCACTCGGATTGCAGCCGGCTCGCTGCGAAGTTTGTGCTTCGCCCAGCCTGCGGGGATGTTGCAATCTCGTTAAACAGATGCGTGACCGAATCAGCACGACGCAAATTTGACGCGCCGGAGATGGCTGCCGGAGACGGCCTCTGTTAAAGGCAGTGTAATACAGCGAATCACCGTCAGGATGAAACCGGTCGCGCCCCGCAAATCGTTCCCTGAAGGACGGCGCTGCACCCGGTTTGGAGCCGCTGGCACGGACCGCATGGCGCTGCCGTCTCTCGCTTTCCCGCAAAGCAAGTCGAGCCCGTGGCGGGTATAGTTGGAAAGGAATGCCACTGCCAGCCATCTTTTGCCTCTGCCTTTCGACCCTGGCACACGTGGCGGACGCTCCGCTGCCACAGGTAAGCATTGGCAGCTTCGGCATCCCCGACACGCTGTTTCTCGTTGTGCTTGCACTGATCGTCTTCGGGCCCAAGAAGCTGCCCGAGATCAGCCGTCAGATCGGGAAGCTGCTGTACGAATTCCGCAAGGCCTCCAACGATTTCAAGTTTCAGATTGAAGAGGAGTTACGTTCCGCCGAGCAGGCCGAGCGCCAGAAAGAGCTTGCAGCCCAGGCAGCGGTTCCGCAGGCGGCCACCCCGGTGGCCATCACCGCTGGCGAGACGGTAAGCGCGGAACCGATCCCGGCCTCTGAAGACACCCCGGCCGAGGCTGGACTGGCAGAGACGCCGGATCCGGCCCTATCCACGACGCCGACCATCCTGCCGCCTGCCAGCGGCGTGCCGGTCAGCACGCGATCACCCTACCGTGCCGTCGAGAACTCCGAGGGCGCTGCGGAAGTGACAGCCGCGGGCCACTCACTCGACGATGACCCGCAGGCGCTCAATGACCCGCGGGCGCTGGACGAGCTTGAGGCAGACGCGCAGGATGCCGTGCGGGCCGCTGCTGCCGATCCATCTTACAAACGGCCCGAAGCCTACAACCAGCCCGAGGCCTATACCCAGCCCGGAGACGCCGTACCCACCCACCATGGATGAAGACCTCGTCGAGCGTGCGCGCAATGCGGTGACCGAGCGCGCCGAGCTGCCGGGCATGAGCCTGATCGAGCACCTCGAAGAGCTGCGCCGCCGCCTGATCCACACCGGGGTTTACCTGGTGGCCGGCTTCTTCATTGCCTACGGTTTTCACAATCGTCTTACGGAGCTTCTGGAGCAGCCACTCAACATCGCGCTGACCCGCCATCACCTACCGACCGGGCTCGTGTATCTGAACCCGATCGAGCCGTTCAATTTTTCTTTGAAGCTGAGCTTTATTGCCGGCGCCATCATGGCGTCGCCCTTCATCCTGTATCAGGTTTGGTTGTTCATCTCACCCGGTCTCTATCGCCACGAGAAAAGATATGTGTGGCCGTTTATGGGCGCCACCATCACGCTTTTTCTGCTTGGCGCCTTCTTCGGCTACCACTACGTCTATCCCGGCGCTCTTGATTTCCTGCTGGGCTACGGCAAGCAGTTCACCCCCATGGTCACGATCAATGAATATTGCGATCTGTTCATGACCGTGATCCTGGGGCTGGGCGCCACCTTCGAGCTGCCCATTCTGGTGATGTTCCTCGCCCTCTTCGGCCTGGTGACCCCGCGCTGGCTGTGGCGAAACATCCGCTACGCGATCCTGGTCATCTTCATCATTGCAGCCATCATCACGCCCACCCCGGACATTCTCACCATGTGCGTCTTCGCCACCCCGATGCTGGTGCTCTATGTGATCAGCATTGGCGTGGCTTACATGGTCCATCCGGCGCGG
>DASQRJ010000426.1:0-3894 GCA_035642955.1 Acidobacteriaceae bacterium | reverse complement strand
AACCGAGCCGAGGCCGGTTCCCAGCGCCGCGAAGACGACGGCGATCATGACGACGAAGAGAAACGCCATGGGAATCGCCAGCCAGCTATGCGGGCGGAAGCCGGCGATGAGGCAGATGATCAGGATCAACGTCCCTTGAATGACGGCGACCGTCGCGCCTCCGAGCGTGCGGCCCACCATGATCTGCATGCGCGAGACCGGAGCGACCAGCGTCTCCTTGAGGAAGCCGAACTGGCGGTCCCACAGCATGGCAATGCCGAAGAAGACGGAGCTGAACAGCACCGTCATGCCGACGACTCCAGGCGCCATGAACTGCAGGTAGCTGCCGTGGCCGGCCTGCTTGAAGACCGGACCAAGTCCGAAGCCAAGCGCCAGCAGGTACAGGCACGGCTGGCCCAGTGACACCACAATCTGTACCCGCGAACGCACATACCGCTTCAGCTCACGCAGCCACAGGATATAAATCGCGCCCATCTCAATTCCTCCCCAAACATCTGTCATCCTGACCGAAGCGAAGGATCCGCAATTTTCCGTTCGCCCGCAAACCCAATAGTGAACGACCAAAGGAAGCGAACCCAGCAAAACGCGCCGCCGGCGCGCCCGCCCGGACGGCCAGTCCTAGCGCCGGAACATCTGCGCAACCTGCCGCAGACGATCCTTCGAGTCCGCTGCTTCGTCGCGCAGCGAGGTGCCGGTCAGACCCAGGAATGCGGCTTCGAGCGAGTCGGTCTGCGTCCGCTGTTTGAGTTCGGCCGAGGTGCCCTGGGCCACAATGCTTCCGTGATCCATGATCGCGATACGATGCGCGACGCGGTCCGCCTCGTCCATGTAGTGCGTGGTCAGGAAGACCGTCGTCTTCTCCGTCTCGTTCAGGCGCTTCACATGGGTCCAAAGCTGGTTGCGGCTCTGCGGATCCAGGCCCAGTGTCGGCTCATCGAGAAACAAAATCTTCGGCGTGTGCAGGAAGCCGCGCGCGATCTCGAGCCTCCGCTTCATCCCTCCCGAGAAGGTCTTCACGTAGTCGTCCTTGCGCTCCCAGAGCTCGAAGATCTTCAGCAGTTCCTCCGTGCGCTCGGCGCGCAGCTTGCGCGGCACATGGTAGAGCACGCCGTGCAGGTCCATGTTTTCCCACGCGGTCTGCTCGCTGTCGAGACTGGGGTCCTGGAAGACAATGCCGAAGCGTTGCCGGGCCTGCTTCTGCTTCACCGTTGGATCGAGGCCGTCGAGCTCGATGCGCCCGCTGGTCGGCCGCAGCAGCGTGGTCAGCATCTTGATGGTGGTCGTCTTGCCGGCGCCGTTGGGTCCGAGAAAGGCGAATATCTCCCCCTGCGCCACGTCAAACGTAATGTCCTTGACAGCGGTAAAGTCGCCGAAGCTCTTGACCAGATTCTGGACGGAGATCATCCCGATGGACTCCTCGTCATTCAATACTGAACGGTTTAGTTTCGAAAATCAAGAGCGCACGCCCACCAAATTGTCATCCCGACCGAAGCGAAGCGTAGTGGAGGGATCTGCTTTTCCTTCCCGACGCCTGCGGTTTGGGAAGGCAGGTTCCTCCGCTCCTATCCGGATCACGGGAGCCCGATGGCGCAAATCTTTACAAATCCGCTGCAGCCCGCCGCGCAACTTCCCCGTCTATCTGGTGTTTTGTTCCGGTACGTCGTTCTTTGCCTACGACTTTCGTGACACGCCTTACGGCCGCGTCTCCAAGTCTGGCAGACACGCCGGGCACGTACAATTACTGAAACCTTGGATGGTAGTGACTATGACCCGGCTTAAGCTCTCTCCCTGCTCTGTTGCCAGGGACACTCGGCGTGGCGTTTCCTTGACCAAAGACCCAGAGAACAACCCAGAGAGCAACCCCAGGAAGCAGGCTTTCCTCCGCTCGCTCCTTGCCTGCGCCGTGCCTCTTGTGCTGGTGATGGCCGGCTGCGGCGGCGGCCCCAGCTCGAATCCGTCCAACGGCAGCTTGACCATCTCGCCTGCCACCAGGTCGATCGACACCAACGGTCAGGTCCAGTTCACGGCCACGCTTCCCAACGGCTCTCCTGCCACCGGCGTCACTTGGGCGATCACCACCGGCACCAACGACAACACCACTCTCGGCCAAGGCAGCGTCAGCAACACCGGCCTCTACTTCCCGCCCAGCGCGCTTTCCAAGGACTCCGTCCAGGTCCAGGTGCAGGCCACCCTCGCCTCCAACGCCTTCAACCCGGTGAGCGCTGTCGTCACCGTCACCCCCGGCTTCATCACGACCGTCACGCCGGAGAACGCAACCGTTGCCAGCAGTGGAACAGTTCCCCTCACCGCGACGATCGCGGAATTGGGAGGGGGCTCGATCAACTGGAGCCTTTCGACCGCACCCTCGGCTGGTTCCAGCCCGGGCTCTGCCGGCGGCAGCTTCGGCAACACCAGCTGCCAGAACAGCGGCGGAATTAACTCCTCAAATCCCTATTACACCGTTTGCAACACTACCTACACCGCGCCCTCTGCTGTCCCCTCGCAGGCGATCTACGCCGTTGGCGCGGTCGCTTCCAACTCGGCAACCTCCAGTTTTGCCAAGCTGCTGCTGAACAGCTCCGGGCTCAATACCTCTCCTCTGGATAATCAAGCGGCGCAGACTTCGACCATCCAGTTGGGCAGCTCCGGCGGCAACAACAACGACGTCGATACCGACTCCAGCGGCAACATCATCGATTGCGCCAGCGGCACCCTCGGCTCGCTGGTTCAGGACCAGGCCAGCAATCTATACATTCTCAGCAACAACCATGTGCTGGCCGATTCCGATCAGGGCAAGGTCGGCATCGACGCCATTATCCAGCCTGGCCTCGTGGATACCGGTTGCACGCAGCTCGCCGCCGGGGTCACCGGCATCACCCAGGTGGGCACCTTGAAATACTTTGTCCCGCTGCTGTATCCCCCAACTGTTCCCAATCCCCCTGCCACCAACGTCGATGCGGCCCTTGCCGCGACTACCTCGTCGAGTGTGGACGCCACGGGCAAGATCATCGCGCTGGGCGGAGCGGGCGCCGGCAGTCCCACCAGCACCACGAATATCGGCTCCGCCGCGCCGGTCGCGGGCATGGGCGAGGTGCTCACCGCCGCCAACCTCACCTCCGCCACCCAAAGCGGCATCCACGTGGCCAAGAGCGGACGCACCACCGGTCTCACCTGCTCGACCGTGGACACGATCGGCACCACCATTCAAGTGTCCTACTTCAGCGACGCGGCGGAGACGCAGCCGTATACCACCAAGACCTTCACCAACCAGATCGGCATCCCGGGCAGCTACTTCTCGGATGCCGGCGACTCCGGCTCACTGGTGGTAGACACCGCGAACGCGCAGGCCGTCGGTCTCTTCTTCGCGGGTGCGACCGCGACGTCGACGCAGCCGGGTGAGAGCTTCGCACAGCCTATCGGCGAGGTCCTCACCGAACTCGGCCAATTGGGCGGCGCGCCCTCCGGAACGACATTCACCATGGTGGGCGGTTCGCCCCATACCGTGAACTGCCTCAACTACGATGCTAATACCGCAACCGCCAGCGTCGCCGTCTCTGCCTCCAACCTGAACGCGGCGAAGGCCGTTGCCAGCCAGCAGGGCAGCGCCCTGGTGGACGCCTCCAAGGGCATCCTCGGCGTGGCCGCGGGCAAGAGCCTCGACCAGCCGGGACAGGCCGCCGTGCTTGTCTACACCGACCAGAACCACGCCGGTCCGATTGCCGTACCCCAGACTATGGGCGGCCTGCCCACCCGCGTTATCGCCACCACCGCCGGCGCCGTTGCCAGTGGCACGGTCCCGACCTCGTCCGTCACCCCAGGCATTCATTTGTCACAGGCCACGCTCGATGCGGCCATCGCCGTCCAGAAACAGCAAACCCCTCAGCTCATGAGCGA
>DASQRJ010000425.1:0-2053 GCA_035642955.1 Acidobacteriaceae bacterium | reverse complement strand
AAGCCGCTCGGACTCCATCTTCTGCAGCCCTCTTTGACTCCGAGCGTGATCGGCTAACGACTGCCGCCAATACTACCACTTCGGCCCCACGCTCGATCAGAATGTACAAAGCACTTCCAGATCGCGAGAATTGCCGAGGTTGGAGCCAGCATTTCGACCGAGATAAAAGAGAAATAATCCCAGAACTCCGACGGGAGGAACAGATGGCTGAACGTTGCGCATTCCCTCTCGTTCGTTGATCTCTGACTGGGCACTCCACTCAGGTGCGAGCGTATTGTGATTCGGCGGGCGGGCGATAACTAATGGCCAACTGCGGCGTCTCCAACCGCTGGTTCAAGCGATGCCTTGAACTCAGGCAGGCTTCCAGCAGCCCAGTGGTCAGCAAGGTGCGCTGTACTGGATAGGGTGCATTACCGCTCCGGTACATCTGCTCGATCTTCGCTGCCAGGCACGCCGAGTAGGTCTGGTTTGGGGCCGGCGGCATGAAGAACTGTGTTGAAATCAGGCCGTGGCCCGCCACCCGCGACGAAATGTTGAAATCCCTGATGGCGCCGTTGAGCATAAGCAGTGTCGCGCGCGTCCCATCGTTGTACTCGATGCAATACGCGGCCGGATCTGGGACCAATTGCTGCAACACGCCGGGAGCGGCCAGGTCCTGCGTTCGACCATCCAACACCGTGAGGCCTAATGGCGTGTCGCTGCGGGACAGGGCAGAACTCATCAGGTCCTCAGACCAGCGCCCTGCTTTCCTGGCGGCCCAGACGTCGTCGCCCTCCAGCAACTGCACCGCCTTTACGCCTGTCTCTCCGCCTTTGCGCCGCTCCAGCATGCATTGCATGGCGTCGAGCGCGTCAAAATCCATGCCGTCGAATCTGCCCACGCCTACCATGACTGCCTCCTGTAGCGGCGCGCCCAGCGGTATGTCCACACCCGGCAAACGCCAGGTAACGGGCATGGAGGAGCCGGCCAGCAGCGGAAAATTCAGCCGCTCCGCGGTTTTCACCATGTTCTGCGCTTCCGGGAAGCTGAAGGAGAGCTGTTTGTGATTGAAGTAAGGAAGAGGGTGGTTCTCCTCTTCAAAGACTTCGGTGCACTGTTGGAACCAATCGTAGGTAGGAAGCAGGATCTGTCCCATGTCATTGCTGGGGTACGGATGATCTCCACCTTGTTCGGCGATCGCAAGCACGGCGTCCACGGCGATCCGGCTGCCGCCACAGCGCAGCGCCTCCGGAATATTGCGGCATAGTCGAAAGCCGAACGCCTGAGAGCGGGATTCGCTCAAATCGGTGTTGGGCCCTGGATTTTCCGGCTCCGCAGACTGCACCACCCGTGTCATTTGCACATGGGATTTTTGCGCGGTTTGCGCGATTGGCGGATGGGGCGAGTCGTGCGGTTTCTGGCTTCTACTTTCGGCGCCGCTCATGGCGCGCTGGTATCCGGTGGGCGCCGCATCGGCCTTGCGCACTCGCTGGTCCACGTACATGGAAACGACCTGCACGTTTGGCATGTGCCAGTCACCTTCATACGGATAGCCAACCAGAAAGCGGTCGCCAATGGTCTGCAAATTCGACCCGGGATGGTAGACGCTGCCGAGGATCGCCAGGCGGAGCGGAGGCTGGGCGGTTCCGGAGGGTGTCTGGGCGAAGGCGGAGCGCAGCCATGAGGGACAGGCCAACATAGCGGACGAAAGCGCGGAATAGCCTACAAAACGGCGACGGGTCAGCATCAGTTCCTCCAGAAGGTGGACTCGGGATTGGGTTGGTAGTGAACGGCGGCCAGGTTCGGCGTCTCGATGCGCTGCTGCCCCTTGTTATTGCTCTCAACGCCGGCAATCAGCAGGCCACTCGTCAGCAGTGTCCGTTCTATCGGATACTGCGCCTTGCCGCTCAGGAACATAAGCTCCGCGTTGTGCACCAGCGGGCTGAAAAAGCTGGCCAGCGTGGTGCGTCCATCGGGCATGGGCAGATACATCCGGGTAGAAAACGGCTTCGACTGCCCATCGATGGTTGCAGCAAAGGTGAAATCCCTCACCAGCCCGTTCAGCAACAACATC
>DASQRJ010000424.1:0-3258 GCA_035642955.1 Acidobacteriaceae bacterium | reverse complement strand
ATCTTGGTGGCTGACATGAGTGTCGCGGCGAAGGGGACGGTCTATCTCGTGGGTGCGGGGCCAGGCGATCCGGAGCTGCTCACGCTGAAGGCTGCCGCGTTGCTGCGCGCAGCAGATCTGGTGTTGCATGACGATCTGGTGCCTGAAGCGGTGATCGCCATGGCGGGTAAGCAGGCGCTGGTCGTCAGCGTGGGCAAACGCTGCGGGGTGAAGCGTGTGCATCAGTCGGAGATTCACTCGCTGATGATTGAAGCGGCACATCAACAGCTAAGCGTAGTGCGGCTGAAGAGTGGCGACCCGCTTGTCTTTGGGCGCGCCGCGGAGGAGATGGATGCGCTGCGCGCCGCGGGCATTCCTTTTCATGTGGTTCCCGGGATTACCGCGGCATTTGCAGCGGCGGCGCAGATTGGCTGCTCGCTTACAGATCGACGCACTGCATCCAGTGTTGCGCTACACACGGGACACAAGGCGGCGGATGCAAGCCCGGACGAGGCAAGCGAATCAGTAACCCGCGTTGTCTATATGCCGGGCCGCAATTTCTCTCCCTTTGCAGAGGAGCGGCTGCGGGCCGGGGATGCGCCTGCTCTGCCCTGCTGTGTGATCAGCCGCGCGGCGCAACCGGATCAAAGCATGCAATGGAGCACATTGGGCGAGCTCGCTGATGTGCTACCCGGGCCGGCGCCGGTGCTCCTGCTCATGGGATGGGCGTTGACAGGTGCCGCCGCGCGCAATGCAGGCGGTGCATCCAAGAAGCCAATGCCGAAGCCGATGCCGCACCTCGCGGCTGATTCATCCCGGTCCGCGCGCGATCTATAGATCGCAGCTATTTGTGCTTTGCTTTAGAGTGGTGGGCATCCGGAGGATGTCCTTGAGAACGATCACAGCCATCGCCAGTCTGTGTGCCGCATTCATTGGCCCTACGCCTGCTTTCGCGCAACAGAATGCTTCCTTTCCTTTTCAAAATCCGTCATTGCCCATAGCGCAGCGTGTGAACGACCTGATTGGCCGCATGACGCTGGAGGAAAAGGCCTCGCAGATGCGACACGAGGCTCCGGCGATTCCGCGCCTGGATATTCCCGCGTATGACTGGTGGAGTGAGGGGCTGCACGGCATTGCGCGCTCCGGTTATGCCACGGTCTTTCCGCAGGCGATTGGCATGGCGGCCACGTGGGATCCAACCCTGATGCATCGAGTCTCCTCGGTAATCGGCGAGGAGGCGCGCGCAAAGAACAACGAGGCGCTGCGGCACGACATCCATTCGATCTATTTCGGCCTCACCATCTGGTCGCCAAACATCAATATCTTCCGCGATCCGCGCTGGGGCAGAGGGCAAGAGACCTATGGCGAAGATCCGTACCTTACCTCAACGCTTGGCGTGGCATTCGTAAAGGGCCTGCAGGGCGCCGATCCGAAATATTTCGAGACTATCGCGACGCCGAAGCATTTTGCCGTGCACAGCGGTCCGGAGTCGGAACGGCACCGATTCAACGTAACTCCATCTGCCTTTGACCTCGAGGACACGTATCTGCCGGCTTTTCGCGCAACCATAACGGAAGGCAGCGCCGATTCCATCATGTGTGCTTACAACGCCATCGATGGCTTCCCGGCGTGCGCAAGCCCGTTGCTGTTGGAGCAGAAACTGCGCGGCGCATGGAAGTTCCAGGGCTTCGTCACATCGGATTGCGGAGCCGTATCCGACTTCTACAGCAAGATCGGTCATCACTTTAGTCCGGATGCCGCGCACGCGAGTGCGAAGGCTGTGCTGGCAGGCACAGATACGAGTTGCGGCGATGAGTATGATGCTCTGCCACAGGCCGTGAAGGAGGGGTTGCTTCCTGAGAGTGCCCTGGACACCGCGTTAAGACGGCTCTTCACGGCACGGATGCGGTTGGGACTCTTCGACCCTCCATCATCCGTTGCGTATGCGCGTATTCCCTTCGATCAAGTTGATTCGGAAGCGCATCGCGCATTGGCATTGGAGGTCGCAGACAAGTCGATGGTGCTGCTCAAGAACGACCACGCAGCATTGCCGCTGCATGGAGTGAAGACACTCGCGGTAATTGGACCGAATGCCGCCTCGCTCGTCGCGCTTGAAGGGAACTATAACGGCACTCCGTCACATCCGGTGTTGCCGGTCGACGGCATCGTCCACGAATTCCCCACGGCGAAGGTGGTGTATACGCAGGGATCGCCGTACGTTGAGGGTCTTTCGCTGCCGGTACCGCGAACAGCGCTGCGGGTGAAAGGGGAGTACTTCGCCAATACGACGTTCACCGGGGCGCCGGTGATAACTCGCGAAGAGCACGGGATCGACTTCGACTGGAATGCTGCGGCGCCAGTTCCAGGAGTTCCGGCCAATGCCTTCAGCGTGCGCTGGACGGGTACGCTGGCAGCGCCTGCTCCTGGCGACTACGCATTCGAGGTAAATATTGCGGATTGCTATCCGTGCCAGGACCGCGAGATCTATGCGGTGAGCTTTGACGGGAAGCTGGTGATGAAGCAGGACTCGGGTGAGCCAAAGGAGTCTCGCGATCACACCGGTCTGGACTTCACGCTGCACTTCGCCGACACCCAACCGCACGCCTTCCAGCTTGAGTATGCGCATCAATCGCCGATCTTTGGCGCGGGCATTTCGCTGGAGTGGAAGCCCCCGGCCGCCCCGCTACGCGACGAGGCAGTCGCTGCCGCGAAGCAGGCCGATGCTGTCATCGCCTTCGTTGGCCTTACCTCGCATCTCGAGGGCGAAGAGATGCCGATCCATGTGCCGGGATTTGCCGGCGGAGATCGCACAGACATCGATCTGCCGACGGCTCAGGAAACACTGCTCGAATCGTTGGGCGCGACGGGAAAACCGCTCATCGTGGTTCTGTTAAATGGCAGCGCGCTAGCGGTGAACTGGGCGCAGCAGCATGCGGCAGCGGTTCTTGAAGCGTGGTATCCAGGTGAAGAGGGAGGTACCGCGATCGCAGACACTCTTTCCGGGAAGAACAATCCAGCAGGCCGTCTGCCGGTGACTTTTTACGCGTCTACGGATCAGTTGCCGCCGTTTGACGACTATTCGATGCAGAACCGAACCTATCGCTATTTCAAGGGCAGACCGCTTAACGGATTCGGATATGGGCTGAGCTACACGCACTTCTCCTATTCGGATCTGAAGTTGGCGAGGAGCCCGTTGAAGGCGGGCGAACCGCTGGAGGCACAGGCGATTGTGCGAAACGACGGCAAGCTTGCCGGGGATGAGGTGGCAGAGCTGTATCT
>DASQRJ010000423.1:0-6905 GCA_035642955.1 Acidobacteriaceae bacterium | reverse complement strand
GGACCATCCGCATCCCGGTCCATATGATCGAAACGATCAACAAGTTGATCCGGACCTCGCGCGCACTGGTGCAGGAACTTGGCCGCGAGCCGACCTCTGAAGAGATCGCCAAGCGCATGGACATTCCGGTCGCGAAGGTGCGCAAGGTGCTGAAGATTGCGCAGGAGCCGATCTCGCTGGAGACGCCGATCGGCGAAGAGGAAGATTCGCACCTCGGCGACTTCATCGAGGATCGTCAGGCGGTTTCGCCGTCGGACGCCGTGATCAGCGTGAACCTGAAGGAGTACACCTCGCAGGTGCTGCGCACCCTGACCCCGCGCGAAGAGCGGGTGATCAAGATGCGCTTCGGCCTGGAAGATGGCTCCGAGCACACGCTGGAAGAGGTCGGGCAGAGCTTCCAGGTGACACGCGAGCGCATCCGGCAGATCGAAGCGAAGGCGCTGCGCAAGCTGCGGCATCCTTCACGGTCGCGGCGGTTGAAGGCGTTTGTGGACGGGGTCAAAGAGGTATAGCGGATAACTACAAAGCAACTAGAAGAGGGAGCCTGCGGGCTCCCTCTTTTGTTTGCTTCAGAGGATGGCTTCGATCGCGTTGCAGGCTGCCGTGAGTCCGTCTTCCTGCTGCACTCGCTTCCCTAATTCCGCAGATCGTGCTGCGAAACTGGCATCGCTCAGGAGCCTCTTCAACGCAATGTATGCCATCGCTGGCACATATTCTTGGCGCGACAGTGATACTCCCGCGCCGACGCGCTCGATGCGTTTGCCGTTGTCCAGTTGATCCCATCCATACGGGACGAGGAGCATCGGACGCCCTGCGCGCATGGCTTCGGCCGTTGTTCCCGAACCTCCCTGATGCACGAGGATGGCGGCGTGCGGGAAGATCTTCGAGTAGGGCACATAGGGTAGGGCAAGGACGTTCGGTTCGGAGAACTCTGCGTTCGCTCCGACAAGAATGGCGCGGCGTCCGAGTTTCTTTGCCATCTGTGCACTGACTTCATAGAAGTTACCGGGATTGTGCACTGCCGTGGAGCCGAGGGTGAAGACGATGGGCGCATCTCCCGCGGCAAGGAACTCAGTCACGATTTCGTGGTTGCCGCCACCAGAATCGTAGAAGACAAATCCGGGCTGCATAGTTTGTGACGGCCAATCCGGTTGGGGTTGCGCGAGAACCCGCGAGAAGAGCGCGAGGACGAGGTCAGGTGAGAACTTGTCCTTGACCAACGGATCGCATGCGATGCGTAATCTATGCTCGCGGCGCAGTTCGCGTACCGGATTCCACCAATGCCTTATGCTCAGCCTGCCGATATCGAGGGCCAGCCGATTGATACTCCGGCCGGCGGTACGCAAGCGATATAAGGCAGGAACATTTACAAGGAACGAGGGATCGTACGCGGAGAGAAACGAGCACGGCGACAGGATGATCGATGCCCAGCGCAACCGGCGCTTCTCCGCGACGAGCGGAGCCGCGAAGACGAGCTCTCCGGCAAGCATCAGGTCTGCGTCCGATGCGGCGACAAGCAGATCGGCATATGTGTCGCGCAGGTTCGGCAGGATCAGATCGCGGAACAGCACCTCAGGCCCACGCCTCAGGTCTTCGCACTGGCGAATCAGCTCGGGATCGTTCGGCCGCCAGTTAGGACGCAACGAACGGCAATCGATCCCCAAAGCTTCTATCTTTGAGCAATAGAACTCCGTAGTCGCGATGGTGACGTGGTGTCCGCGGCGCTTGAGCTCAAGAGCCAGGGCGAGGCAAGGATGAAGATCGCCAAGAGAACCGATGGTGGCGAAGAGTATCCGTTTTCGTGAATTCGTCAACACTGCTGGCTCCGTCGGCATTCGATGGTCTCACGGGATAACAGAGTGCTAGAGTCTTCGTAAATGTTGATGGAGGTTGCCGGTGAAACGCATCTTGATTACGGTTTCCCTGCTCGCGTTGAGTTCAGCTTGCTTTGCCGAGAACCAGAAGACATGGGACGGTTTCATCACAGATACACACTGCGGAACGCACTGCCAGCGCACCTCCGACATGAAGCCGGACAAGGCGTGTGTGCGGCTGTGCGTGCGCAAGGGATCGAAGTATGGGCTCTGGCAAGGCAATCACGTTTATCCGGCGGAGCCGCAGGCGAAGCTGGCGCAGTTTGCCGCGGAAGAGGTCCGGGTAACAGGTACGATGTCGAATGGTGTGATCCAGATCGAATCGATCCGGCTGAGAAGCAAATAGCCAGAAAATACAACCGGAGCTGTTGAGCAGCCCCGGTTGCGCTCGCTCAGTTCCCCAACCTGTTAGCTACCGCGCCGGGTGCGCTTTGCCGTCCTTAACGGCCTGGTCGATGAGGGACTGCACCTTGCTGTCGGCTTCGCGGGTGGCCTCGCGCTGCTGACGGCCGAGTTCTCCCTGTTGGCGTCCGAGCTCGCCTTGCATCCGGCCCAGTTCTCCCTGCTTTTCGCCGAGCTCGCGCATCTGCAGCACCATCGGCTCCATCTGCTTGCGCATCTGCTCGGCCTGCTCGCTCATTTGCCTGGCCTGCAGCTCGAGCTTCGGCTGCTGTGCGCGAATCTGCTGCATCTGCTGCTCAAAGCGCTCGCGCGTCTCCTTCATCTGCGCATCGATTGCGGCGCGCTGCTGCTCGCTCATCTTGTCGCGCTCCAGCGCCATTTTGGTCTCGGCGTCGACGAAGTCCTGGACTGTCTTGTCAAAGTCCTTGGGCATTTCGAAGTGGAAGTCTTCGGCGAATTTGCCCTGCATCGCACCCCACTCACCCTGCTTGGCCCCGAGCTCGCCCTGGAGCGCGCCGAGTTCCCCTTGCCTTGCGCCCAATTTGCCTTGCTTGGCGCCCAGTTCGCCCTGCTGCTTGCCCAGCTCACTCACATGCGCGTAGGCCTGCTGCGCCTGCTTGACGAGCGCCGGGTCGTCGATGACCCAGGTCTTGCCATCACGCTCGAAGAGGATGGCGCCGCCAGGATGCTTCCCGTGCTCGTCGTGGAGCACATCCGTGTCCCCGAACCAACTGTGCATCATCACGGTGTGGTCATCGTCCGGACCATAGATGGCATAGCCGCGCGAGTTGGGCTCGAGTGGGGAGACGACATCGATCTGCGGCATGGCCAGGACCTTCATCCGCATCCTGGTGATGTCGGGATGGACCGAGAGGACGGGGCCGGGGAGGTCCGGGGAGACGTGGACGGCCATGCCGCCCGATTCCTCGCCTTGTTCGATGACGACATCCGGTGGCATTGGCGGGAGGGGCGCGGCCACCAGTACGGCTGGTGCGGGGGCAACGTCAACCGTCGCAGGAGCAGGTGCTGTGGTCGCTGGTGGCGTCGGAGCGGTCTGTGGTGCGGTCTGGGGTGCGGTCTGCGGTGGGGTCCGGGGAGCGGACGATTGCGAGGCGGCTGGTGATGGTGTGACCTGCGGGGCGGCGAGGACGATGGCGGTTGGCTGGACGATGTGGACCGATGCGGCGGCGACGATGGCGGCGGTGGCGAAGAGCGCCGCGGCAACTATGGCCTGGCCGCGGCGATGGCGGAATGCGCCGGCGAGCTCGGGGTCGGCGATGAGGCGGTCAATCCGTTCTCTGAGTCCGGCGGAGTGCGCCATGGCGACGATGCCGGCGGGCGTCTGCCCGGTGGTGGCGAGGCGGAGGAGCAGTTGCGCGTAGCTGAGGCCATCGCCACCGGAGACGACGGCGGCGCGGTCGCAGATGGTCTCGCTCAGGCGCGAGAGTTGCGGGCGCAGCCACCATGCATGCGGGCTGATCCAGAAGAAGCAGTGATGCAGGGTGGCGGCGAGCTGCAGATAGAAGTCGCCTTCGCGGATGTGCTCGGTTTCGTGCGCGAGGGTGGCATGCAAGGCGGCGTCATCCCACTCGATGGCTTCGAGCGGCAGCAGGATGCCGTGACCGACGGTGGCCGGCGAGCGCAGATCCATGGAGAGGCGAACGGGAAGACCGGTTCCCGAAGTGGCGAAGCTCTGCGCGCGACGCCAGAGGCGGATAGCGAGCCCGAGGCCGAGGAGCACGCGGAAGAGCAGCAGTGCGGTGATGGCGAGATAGGCGGCAAAGCCGATCTGCCACCAGGCGATGTGGCGGGCGGGCGCGGGGGTGCCGTGCAACTCAGCAGGAACGGGCACGCTGAAGCTGATCGCAGGGGCGAGATCTTCGGGCAGCGCCGGAGTCTGTGCGACGCGGCTGGTGCGATCGACGGCGTCGAGCGAGATGGCATTTTGAACGGCGATGGATGGTGGCGGCGCACTCACGATGATGGTGCGCGGTGTGGACCACAGCGCGGTGAACGAGAAAGACGGAATGTGCATAGCCACCAGAGCGGGCATGGCGAGCGCGAGGATGAGGACGGCGGTCCATGCGCGCTTGGCCAGGCGCGCATGCTGCACGCGCAGCACACGCAGCACGACAGCAACGGCGAGAGCCAGGGCAAGCGAACGGACCGCCGACTCTCCGAGAACTTGGATGATGCTCATCTCACATCTCCTTCAACACTATTTCCGTTCGCAACTACTTTGACTTCGCCGGCTTTGCCTTGGCGCGGGCGATCTTTGCCGCCAGGCGCTGCAATTCGTTTTCGCTGAGCACATCGGCGCTGACCATGCCGACCAGCAGTGCTTCGACCGAGCCGCCGCAGAAGCGATCGACGATGCGCTGCACGGCGCGACCGGCGACGGAGCGGCCATCCTCCGCGGCGCGGTAGAGATAGGTGCGCTGCTCGACGGTGTGGGCGAGATAGCCCTTCTCCTCCAGGCGGCGCAGGACGGTGCGTACGGTGGACTCCTTGAGCACGCGGCCGGCGGCGTGGAGCTGCTCGCGCACCTGCTCCGCAGTAGCCTGACGCTGCTGCCAGACCATACGCAGGATGGCCTGCTCAAGTTCGCCGAGGCCGGCGGGGTCGTGTTCCTGCGGGTTGTGGGCTTCCGGGTTCGGACGGGGTTGAGTGCTACCGCTCATAGTGCTACGGACTGTAGCACTAGCCGGGAGGTGAGCGCAAGGGCGAGATTATTTTTTTTAGAGGCAGGCTTGGGAAGCTGGACGGGGATTGCGCCTTTTCAGATTCCGTATTTTGGACTTGACACAATGTACTAGTTGACTAGTACATTGTGTCAAGTCATGAACTCCAGGTCTCCACTTGCGTCTTTTCTGTTCCGGCTGAACCTGGAGAGCGGTGTGCCGGTGTACCGGCAGATCATGGACCAGGTGCGCGCCGGCATGGCATCGGGGTCGCTGAGGGCGGGCGATCAACTGCCGACGGTACGGCAGTTGGCGGTGGACCTGGCAATCAACCCAAACACAGTCGCACGCGCCTACCGGGAGCTGGAACTTGGCGGGCTGCTCGATACCCACCAGGGAACCGGCTCCTTCATCAGCGCACAAAAGATCAGACGTGCCGATGCCGAACGCGAACGGCAACTGACGCAGATCGTAGGCGATTGCGTGGCACGCGCCGGGGCAATGGGCTTCACCGTCGAAGATGTCGTCGAGTTTTTACGGAAGTCTGCTTCAGAATCGAACCGCAGGAGGTAATGGCAATGGTCAAAATCGATGTACCACCCGTCAATAGAGTCGCGGTAACGGCATTCGTCCTGTGTGTGGCGGCAGGCGCTGGGCTCACTGCGATGCTGCATCACCACGCCCAGCAGATTGCAGGCGCGATTGCGGGCGTCTACCTGCTGTTTGCGATCAAGGTTATGCCGCCGTGGGAGAAGGTGGCGCTGATGCGGCTTGGCCGCTACGCCGGACTGCGCGGCCCCGGACTGTTCTTTATCGTGCCGGTGATCGAGACGTTGAGTCCGCATGTAGACCAACGCGTGCGCGTGGCAAGCGTGTCTGCAGAATCCACCCTGACGCGGGACACGGTGCCGGTCAATGTGGACGCCATCGTCTTCTGGCTGGTGTGGAATGCGGAGAAATCGATTCTTGAAGTGGAGAACTTCGTAGACGCGATCGGCTTGAGCGCGCAGACGGCGCTGCGCGAGTCCATCGGCCGCCACGAGCTGGCGCAGATGATCACCGAGCGCGAGACGCTGGGTCACGAGTTGCAACGCATTCTGGATGAGAAGACGAATCCCTGGGGCATCACGGTGCAGTCGGTCGAGATTCGCGATGTAAGGATTCCGCAGGGGCTGGAAGACGCGATGTCGCGGCAGGCGCAGGCGGAACGGGAACGCCAGGCGCGCATCATCCTGGGACAGGCAGAGACGGACATATCGGAAAACTTCGTGAAAGCGGCATCCGCCTATGCGCAGAATCCGGTGGCGCTGCATCTGCGCGCGATGAACATGCTCTACGAGGCGATCAAGGAAAGAGGCTCGATGGTGATCGTTCCCTCCTCCGCAGTGGAGACGATGGGGTTGGGCGGATCGCTGGCGACAGCGGCGCTCGCAAAACCGCAAAGTTAGCCGATAAGGAAAGGAGCTAGTTATGAAAGGAAGATACGTGGCATTGGCAACTGCGATGGTGACATTAGAGCATTTTCGGTAATACTGTGAACCGCCGAGATGCATTCGGTGTGGCTTTTCCTTGACGAAAAGCCACGAGAACGGTCGCTGGACGGTCTACACCTATACCGAAAATGCTCTAGCCGGCCTGCATCAGGCGGTGACCGGTGCGAACTCAGCACATGCGGTTGCGCAGGAACCGGCTGCACGGGCTGACGCGAAGGACATTGGTATTACAGGCGTCTGGCATGGAGAGCATAACGGCCTACCGTGGATTACGGTAACCCTCACGACAGAAAGCGGCACTTTGTCCGGAGCCGTTCTCTTCTACCTTCATCGGCAAGAGCCGGGAAGCGCGGAGACCGCGAGCCCGGGCGTGCCGGAGCCCATGCTCGATCCGCGCTTTGACGGCAGAATCCTGACCTTTGAGGTAAGTGGACGCCACGCTTCCCCGCATGCAC
>DASQRJ010000422.1:0-5113 GCA_035642955.1 Acidobacteriaceae bacterium | reverse complement strand
CGGCGGCAAGCGCGGCGCGGAGGGTCCAGGCGCCGGCGGGGTTGTGGCCCACATCGAGAAGGATGGAGCGGCCGTTGCGCGTCAGCTTTTCCAGACGGGCCGGCCAGCGGGTCTGGCGGATGCCCGCGGCGATGGATGCGGCATCGATATCGTAACTGGATTGATTACGTAATTCGAGTGCTGCCGTGATGGCTAACGCGATGTTGCGCTGCTGGTGCTGCCCGGCAAGCGGCGAGTCCACTTCGAGGTGCACGCTGTCGATATCCAAACGATAGCGATTGTGGGTGTCTGTAACTAACTTGGTTACGTATGGCATGGCCGTGGCCGCATTGATGGCCCGCACGTTGAGCGCCACCGCGGCTTCGCCGATGGCCTGGTTCGCCTCCGGGTGCTGCGGCAGGGTGATGAGAATGCCATCCGGCCGCAGAATGCCGGCCTTTTCGCGCGCGATCTCGGCGATGGTATGGCCCAGCCACTCGGTGTGGTCGAGCGAGATGTCGGTGATGATCGAAAGCACAGGCTCGACGATGTTGGTTGCGTCCAGTCGCCCGCCGAGACCGACTTCAAGCACCGCGATGTCGACCTTTTCTGCGGCAAAGTGCAGGAAGGCCATGGCGGTGACGGTCTCGAAGAAGCTGGGCGGCCCGGGCAGACGCCCTTCGGAGACGAGCCGCTCCGCGGCGTGGATGACGGACTCGAGGCGGCTGCTGAAGTCCTCGTCGGCGATCAGTGTATCGGTGACGGAGTGTTGTGTGGCGGGAGTGCGCGACAGGATTTGTATACGCTCGTTGACGCGGACCAGGTGCGGCGAGGTGTAGAGGCCGGTGCGCAGGCCGGAGGCGGCGAGGATGGAGGCCAGCGTGGCGGCGGTGGAGCCCTTGCCGTTGGTGCCGGCGATGAGGACGGAGCGGAACCGCCGCTGCGGACCGCCAAGCGCGGCCATGAGGGTGCGCATCTGGGCCAGCTCGAACTTGCGCCGGGGCTGGCCGGCGGGGGTATACAGCTCGGCGCCCAGGGCCTGCAGGCGGTCGACTGCCTCGGTGTAGAGCATGTCTTTCAGTTTACGAGACTCGGGCTGCGACAATAGCGCATCTTGGGAGGAGCCTGATCTTGGAGTCAAGCTGAGCGTGGCCCATGTCCGCGCTCGGATAGGCGCTCAGTTCCTGAGATCGACATACCTGGCCTGAATCAACCGAATGATGACAGTAAAAGCCATCGCGGTCGAAAGACCGAACATGAGCGATCCATCTGCTGCTTCGAGCGGTCCCAGGAGTCGCCACGACGGCGTCATAACCAGATCACCGTAACCCAGGGTGGTGTAGTTGACCGCGGAGTGGTAGTAGGCGGTTCCGAAGTCGTGAAATTCTCCACAGATCAGGAACAGCCCCGCCCACAAAGCGATTTCGATCAGGTGCGCCACGAAGGCGAATGATATGACACGCGAAACGATAGCAAGATCGATCCAGGAGCTAGCACCCGCTCGAGCGAGTTTTCTCTCGCGGCGAGCGACTTTTACCGTTGCGCCAACAGCCAGCGCGTGGATACAGATCGTACACAGAGTGGCGGCTGCGCCAACTGCTAATGGAATCAAGATCGCGACTGGGTGAATTGGCGTCATCCTCTGCGACAAGCATCCTAATCCAGCCGCCCGATGCTGCCATTCTTCAGGCCGCGGCCACCATGAACGACAATGCCCGGTCGATATACTCCTTCAGATCCTGACGCGGCACCACGGCGTCGAGCATGCCGTGCTCCAGCAGGAACTCGGAGCGCTGGAAGCCTTCGGGGAGTTTCTGGCGGATGGTCTGCTCGATGACGCGGGGGCCGGCGAAGCCGATGAGTGCGCCGGGCTCGGCGATGTTGAGGTCGCCCAGCATGGCGAAGCTGGCGGTGACGCCGCCGGTGGTGGGGTCGGTGAGGACGGAGATGTAGGGGATGCCGGCGTCGTCCATTTGACCGAGGCCGCTGGAGATCTTGGCCAGCTGCATCAGGCTGACGATGCCCTCCATCATGCGCGCGCCGCCGGAGGCGGAGACGACGATGAGCGGATGGCGCGATTCAAGCGAACGGTCCACGGCGCGGGCAATGGTTTCGCCGACGACGGCTCCCATGCTGCCGCCGATGAAGGCGTATTCCATCACGCTGAGCACGACTTCATGCGATCCGAGGCGGCCAATGGCGTTGACGATGGCGTCGTTGAGTCCGGTGGCGGCCTGCGCCTTGGCAAGGCGGCTCTTGTAGGACTTGACGTCGTAAAAGTTCAGCGGGTCTGTGGACTTCAGCTCCAGGTCTACCAGTTCGTAGCCAGGCTCGAGCAGCGCGGCGATGCGGCTCTGTGCGTCGATCTTGTGATGGCGCCCGCACTTGGGGCAGACCTGCTGGTTGGCCTCCATCTCCGCCTTGAAGATGAGCTGGCCGCAGCCCTCGCACTTGACCCAGAGGCCCTCGGTGCGGACACGCTTCTCCTGCGAACTGCTTTCGATCTCGTTGTCCTGCCGCTTGAACCACGCCATTGAGACATTATCTCCTAATCGGGTCTGGGCTTTTGTTCAACGAAAGCTCTGACAGCGTTGTGGGCAAACAGAGGATCTCCTCACTTCGCTTCGCCTGGTCGAGATAGCGCGAGAGGTCTGGCTCGCAGTTCCTTCTAGTATTCGATGCCCCGCTGTGCCAGGATGCCGTTCTCGTAGGCGTGCTTTACCTGCCGCATCTCGGTGACTGTATCGGCGATGGCGACGAGATCCGGGTGGGCGTTGCGCCCGGTCAGGATGACGTGCACCATCTCGGGCCGCTGCTTCAGCGTCTCCACCACCTTGGCCGGATCGAGCATGCCGTAGCCGATGGCGTAGTTGATCTCGTCCAGCACCACCATGTCCCAGTCGCCCGAAAGAATGGCCTGCCGTGCCTCGTCCCACGCGGCTTCCACCATGCGGACGTCCTCCGGGTCGGTCTCCGCGCCGCCTACCTTCACAAAGCCGCGGCCAAGCTGCTTCATTACGAAGTTGTCGCCGAAGGATTTCACGGCGTCGAGCTCCCCGTAGTGCCAGGAGCCTTTCAGAAACTGCAGCATCAGGACGCGCATGCCGTTGCCGACGGCGCGCAGAGCCGTGCCCATGGCGGCGGTGGTCTTGCCCTTGCCGGGGCCGGTGTTGATCAGGATCAGTCCGCGTCGGGATTCGTTCATAGCGTGTCTGGCGGCTAGAGCATTTTTCCTGATGCTGTGGAGTGGCGAGTGGAGCTCGGCGTGGCTTTTCTTTACGGAAAAGCCACAGGAACCTTCGCTTGTCCCTCTAAACGTACAGGAAAAATGCTCTAGTGGCCGCCGTGATAGGGGTGTCCCGCAAGGATTGTAAATGCGCGGTAGAGCTGTTCGGCCAGCATGACGCGGGCCAGCTCATGCGGGAAGGTCATGGGCCCGAAGGAGAGCAGCAGGTCGGCGCGCTCGCGTGCCTCTTGCGACCATCCATCCGCCGGCCCGATGGCAAAGTGCAAATGCTGTGTGCCGGTGTCGCGCTCCTTGCCAATCCAGGCGGCGAGTTGTTCCGAGGACAGGAGACGTCCGCGTGGATCGAGCAGGACCAGCTTCGCGGCGACGCGGCTCGGCTTCTGCAGGGATGCATCGAGCGCTGCTTCGTTGGTGAAGTTGTTTTGATCGACGGACGCGTAGTGACCAAGCCGCGAGGTAAATTCCTCGAGCGCGTCTTCGAGCAGACGCGTTTTCTTGCGAGACGTGATGGCAGAGAGGGTGAGGCGCATCATCATGGATTGCCGGCCTAGGATCGCCAGCCTGGCGATTGGTCCGTTACATCTGAACTCATACACGAGATTCAAAAGCTGGGGATAATCCCGCCACAGCCGCCCGAATGCCGTTGGAGATCGTCCGGCCATCCAGCTTTCAGGACGCATTCAGTTCTAACTGGCAGCAGAATTCTTGTCGCGGCCTCTTGGGCAAGATCCGCAGACTGAGCCGGCCTGCACCGGCGCGCCGCGATAACCATCCGGCACGGTTGCACGGCACAAAACGGCACAAAAGGAGCCATCTTACCTGGAAGAACCTGCCATTTTCTCGATCTTAGTTAAGTCTCTTTTTAAGTCTCTTCGCAAAATTTGGAAGGTAGGACCAGTATATCTACCAAAAAACATACTCATGGCCAGCCTGTTTATGCATTGCCTTGATGACAAGACATTCAATATTTGAGGCGATATTGAGTCAATTCAATCTAGATCGATGTTCTTTCGTCCTTTGGCCACCCGCGTGCAGTGACATTCCGTTCGCAAATTCTTTGCTTTACGCCACTGTCAGCCCTTGGGGGGAACCATCGAGTGACAAAGCTTCGGTCTACGCGCAGCCTTCTCTTTCTTGCCTGCACGCCTATTTTTTCCCTAGGTGTCGCAGTGATTACCCCGACATTGGTTCACGCGCAGGCTACCAGCGGCAATATCGTGGGTACCGTGACTGACCCGAGCGGCGCTGGTGTGCCAAACGCGACTGTCACCGCCACAAACGTGGCAACGGGCATTACAAATAAGTCGACCAGCAATGCCAGCGGCGAGTTCCGAATCGATAATTTACTTGCCGGCCAGTACAATCTGGAAGGCCAGTCTCCTGGCTTCGCGCCCTTCAAGCTGCAGAACTTTACCGTCACGCTGAATCAGACTTCCACTGCGAAGCTCGGACTCTCTCTCGCAGGCACTGCGACCAGCGTCGAAGTATCGGCGGAATCTGCTGCCGCCATCGACACCACGACCATCCAGCTGCAGCAGAACTTCACCCTCAAAGAGTCGCAGGATCTTCCCACCGCAACCATAGGACTGGGAGCCATCAACCTTTCACTGCTAAGCCCCGGTGTTGCAACCAGTGGCGGTATTGGAGCCGGCACGGGTCCGTCCGTCGGCGGCCAGCGGCCGCGCAACAACAACTACACCATTGAAGGCGTCGACGATAACGACAAGAGTGTGACGGGGCCGCTTCTCACCATTCCCAACGATGCGACGGGCGAGTTTACCCTGCTCACCAACCAGTTCTCCCCGGAGTTCGGCCATTCAACCGGCGGCCAGTTCAACACCGATGTAATCAGCGGCACCAACAGTCTTCACGGCCGCGCCTACGAAT
>DASQRJ010000421.1:0-8401 GCA_035642955.1 Acidobacteriaceae bacterium | reverse complement strand
ATCCACCACATCGTCGATGTTTGGCACGCCGATGGGCTTCCCGCTTCTACGCCCTTCTTCATCACCGAGTCGAATCTCTCTTCCTCCACTAGCGAGACCTTCGAAGATATCTTCAGCGGCCTCTGGCTCGCGGACTACATCGGCTCGTTTCTCAGCAATGGCGGAAGCGGCGTCTACTACTTCCACTACCTTCCGCTGCAGTTGGAGCACGGCTGCAACGACTCCCCGGGAACCTTCGGGATGTTCACCGTCAACCCAGACTTCTCGATCAAGCAGCCGCTGGCGCAGTTCTTCGTCAGCCAGTTAATCAACCATGAATGGCTGCAGGCGGATGGAGTCAACCATCTCTTCGCGGCCTCTTCCGATGTAAGCGATGGCGCCGGGCACACGCTCGTCACCGCCTATGCGGTGAAGCGGCCCGATGGGCAGTGGTCTGTCATGCTCGTCAACAAGGATCAGGCGAACAGCCATCGCGTCCGCGTGGAGTTCGCCGGCGCCGGGAACTCCAGCTCTCAGTTCACCGGGCAGGTCGAAGAATCAATATTCGGAAGCGGCCAATATCGCTGGGACCCCGGTCAACACGACTTCAACGCACACCTTCCGGAAGCTAAAAACACGCCATCGCAGATCTATCACGGAGGTCACGCCGAACCGGACGGCCCCATCGCGCGCAAGGAGATTTCCGGGGACGGCGCCGTTGAATTACCCGCCGCTTCCATAGTGGTCCTGCGCGGCAAGTTATGAATGGAGCCCTAGCTTTCCTAAAAATGTTACCTTCGAAGATCTCGTACAGTACTCACGCTTGAAACATGAAAAATAAGTGGGTGAGCAGATCACTGAACCTAAGTAGGCGCTGCTAGTTGTTTGGAGAAGCGGACGAGTGTAGTGGTCTCCATTTTCTCCATTTCACCTATGCGCCAAAGCGTTCGCTGAGCTGGAACTGCTTGACTACCGAGACATAGTTGAAAGTGGCCAGGTTAGCGGGGCTTCTCTTTTACGCAATACTCGATGCCGGTATGCATCGTATAGGTCAAAGCCGCGTGCCCTAAGATAATCCAACTCCATGCAGGTCATCACCGATGCGGGGATCGCTTAACAAAACGTGAAGGCTGAGACCTGACGCGTTTTGCGAAATGGGGGGTCTGACATTGTTAGGGGCGAACTGGCATTGGAGTTGCGGTTCGATCGCCGAAGCCGATCTCCATTGAGGTGTCTCTGGGGAAGGAGATGTTGCGGCCGCGGCCAAAGAAATTCGTGTAGATAGATCTGCTGCCACCGTATGCGCTCGTCAGAATGGCGAGCGTGTGCGAGCGGACCGCAAGCCCCACAGCAATCCCGACAAGCCGGAAGGCCGTCGCTCCTCCAGCCGCTGGGCCGGCGTTGCCGACGTCGTTCTTGCCGCCGCTTCCAACCAACGCCAGACTGACCGAGATGCCGGTGGTGACATAGCGCGACTTCGGATTGGTCGCCTTCGCGCCGCCTTCCTGATCGAGACTGGGACTGAGGGACTCTGCGGCTTGTATGGCCTTGAGCGTCGTATCCACTCGAAACGCAGCGCCGCTCGGCAGCACCAATTCGTGGAATGCGATACGCAGTTCACCATTGTGCTTCATACGGCGTGCGGGCCGCACCTGGAGCACCGATCCATTCAGTAGCGTTCCCTGCGGCAGAATCAGACGATCTCCAGCAAAGAGTGGCTTGGAGACCACAGCCTGAACCGTCGCCCCGTGCTTCGTCGTGCCTGAGTCGAGCGCTGTGACCAGAGACGCGCGCACCAGACTCCCTGGCGGTGGTGGAGTGCCGATCGATTGAAGCTCCTGCGCTTTGACGGTCTCGCTGCCGAAGTCCAACGGCTCCTGTAGGTCGGCGTAGTAGAGCGTTCCTGCGTCGAGGTATTGCGGACGAACGGGGAGTTGTTCCAGTCCCATCCGCCACGCACGATGCAGTTTTCCCGGCTGTTTTACCTGCTGCATCGCCTGTTGCCACTCCTGCTTCGCCTCGGCAATTTTTGCTGACAATCCATTTTTCGCAGGCCCGCTCCGGCCAGATCCGGAGTCAACCAGCCGAATGACCTGGCCGGAGCCGGGGACTACTGCAGCGTGCAGCGGCATGTACCTGCCGTCCGCAAGCACGATCTCGTCAAACGACACCTGAATGGGTCGTGCCGGCGTGAAATCAGCATTCAGAATCGACAGCGTCAGATGCTTTCCGCCCACGCTGCCAATCTTGGCGATGTGACCCCGTACCGCGGTGCCCAGAGGCAGAACGAGATGATCGAAGGCGTAGACCGGCTGTAACAAATGTCCCTGAAGCGGCTGCCCCACCCGTTTCACGCGGACCTCGCGGTCGAGCGCAACTTGAAGTGGCGTTCCCACGGGCAGAGACAGAGCGACTGCATGCTGCGCGGACGTGTCGCCGGCAGGAATGTTTGAAGCAGGTTTCGGCGAGGTCGAAGTCTGCGCATGCGCTTCGATGACAAGGAGCGCAGCAAGGATGATGGTGCCCGTTCTGGCGATCCTGATCATGCTGCGACCTCGCTATGTTCGAGCGTGCGTTTACTGCAGCGCGTATCCATACGGCCTGACCGTTTCTAACCGAAAAAAGCAAACCGGCACAGGTCTTAATGTCTTAAGATTATACTTGCATCGCGCGGCTACTGCAGTGCGTACGCATACACGGCGCCCGGTGCCGACTCTTGTGGTGGCACGATCACAAAGTAGCGTCCGAGCGGCTTGTCCAGCAGAGCGTTCTTTCCTCCGGGACCGGATGGAACCTTGCCGATGAGAGTGAACGCGTCCTGACTGCGCTGCTCGTAGACATAGATCAGGCCGTCGCCCCCGCAGGGAGCGTAGATACGCTTGCTTGTGGAATCGAACGCAAGGTCGTCAACACCCTTGCCGATGGGGAACGATGACAACTCTTTCCCGGTCGCAGTATCGAAGATGGAGATATCACCACTACGCGATGCGACGAAGAGTCGATCTCCGGCTTCGTTCAGGGCCATAGCCACATTGCGCTTGCCCAGCTTCACCGGCCAACTTGCCAGGACGGAACGAGCCTTGCGGTCGAATACAACGATCTCGTTCTTCGCCGCATTGTTCACATACATCTTGCCGGTTGACCCTTCCAGAGCCATCGCTTCCAGAGTGTCGCCATCAATCTTCACGTCCGCTACTTTGACGTCGCGTGTGGTATCGACGATGCTCAACATAGAGAAGGTTTCGTGTGCATCTCCGCCGCCATTGTCGATATAGAGGAAATGGGTTGCCGGATCGTAACCGATAGAGTCCGCATCTACCTTCAGCGGAATCGTCTTCAGGAGTGCGTAGGTTTTGCCATCGTAGACCTTCAGCGCTCCCGAGCCACCGTCGGTTATGTAGATCCGATTCAAATCCTCGCGTACAAAGATGGCATGCGGAATCTCGATATCAGTAATGGAACGCAGATATTTCCCGCTCTTCACATCAAAGACGAGAACCTGATGAGCACTCTCCGCCGCAACGAAGAGGCGGCCACCCCTCTGATCGATGCCCAAGTGGTCGAACTTCCCGTGTAATGAGGCTGGCATGACAAACTTGGCGACCGGTCGAAGAGCGTGTTGTGCAGGCGCGGCCCGGCTAGGCAGGGTTAGCAGGACGAGACTGCTCAATATGAGCGACAGACCACCACGCGGCATGCTGTACTCCTGGGCCCACATTCTGTGGCAACGCCTCTCTCCACAGAGTAGTCGCCGAACCTTAAGCTGATCTTAAGTAGTCGTGGATGATTGGGAGTTTCAGAGATGACATTCTCAGCGCCAAATATCTTCTCAGTCAGGAAGCATACCAAGTGACTGAACAACCGAATCGCATTTTGGACATCGACTGAAGATTCAAGGGCCGGGAAACTTCTTGAACGTCTTCGGTCGGCGTGAGGGTAAACTCCCGGCTCGGCGAGGCCGGATTTTTGTGATTCCGTAGAGAAGCAGGCCACTTCCAAAGCCCGTTATCACCATCAGAACTGAAGCAATGTAACAGTCTGGGCAGTATGCATCACTCGCGGATCTTCAGGTTCCCTTAAGATAGCCTGCAGGAAGATACTCCTGATGCGCGTCCTCGTTGTGGAAGATGAAGTGCGGCTAGCCGACAATCTCGCCGCCGCTCTGCGCGAAGGTCCGGGATTTGCAGTGGACTGCGCCGAGGATGGCGAGGTTGGCGAGCAGCTAGCCGGGCAGGGCTGCTACGACCTCATCGTGCTGGACCTGATGCTGCCGAAGGTGGATGGCCTGACCGTTTTGCGGCGCCTGCGCGTGCGGGACAATGCGACGCCGGTGCTCATCCTCACCGCGAAGGACGGCGCAGCCTCTACCATCGAGCTGCTCAACGCCGGCGCGGATGACTATCTCAGCAAGCCGTTCGATCTGGGCGAACTCATCGCGCGCGCCAAGGCACTCATCCGCCGGGGCAAGGGCGCCTCGCATCCCGTTCTCGCCGTGTCAGACATCGAGGTGAACACGTTGGAGCAGACGGTGCGCCGCGCCGGCCGTCTCGTCGATCTATCGCCCACGGAATACCGCATCCTCGAATACATGATCCATCGGCCGCGCGTCGTCGTCTCCAAGCGCGAACTGCTGGAGCACCTCTACGACTACAACTGGCAGCACCACTCCAACGTGATCGAGGCGCACATCTCCAATCTGCGCAAGAAGCTGATGGCGGGAGCCAATCAACAGGCGGTCGAGACCCTGCGCGGGCGCGGCTACCGGCTGGTGGCAGATCCGGAAGGTGCGGGATGAGGCGCCGTTCTCTTTCGCGCCGGCTCATCTCGTCCGTGCTCTTGGTCGAGCTGGTCTTCGCAGTTGCGGTTATCGCGCTGGCGGCGGGGTATGAGCGCCATGCGCAACTGCGCTCCTTCGACATCATGCTGCAGGGCCGCGCCGATTCCTTGCTGGGCGCAGTGCAGGATGCGGAAGATGCCGCCGACAATGTGATGCTGGACCACACTGATCTGCAACTACCTCCCGAGGATGTATACGAGGTACACGACAGCAGTGGGCGCCTGTTGGGCCGCTCGGCGAATTGGCAGGGCCCGAATCCGCAAGACGTGATTTCCAGCGAAGACCACATCTACCGCACCAGGGTGAACGGCCGTCACTATCGCGTGCTGGCGCTGCATGGGTTGCGCGTTGTCGACCCCGGCGACAAGGCCGGCGGAGTGCCCCGCCATATTCTCGTCGTCTACGGCGCGTCAACGGTCCAGATGTGGCATCGGGTGCGCAATGCCATCGTTTTCTTTTCGCTCTCGAATCTGGTTCTGCTCATTGTCACCGGTGTACTCATGGCTTGGCTGCTGCATCGCGGCCTTGCGCCGATGCGCGAGCTTGCGGCAGAGGCGGAAAGCATCTCCATTCACCGATGGAGCTTTCAGCCGCCGGAAAGCGCGGTGGAGACACGCGAGCTTGCTCCGCTGGCGTCTGCGCTCACGGCTGCCATGCAGCGGCTGGAAGCGTCCTTCTGGCAGCAGCGCCGTTTTGTGAGCGATGCCGCACATGAGTTGAAGACCGCGGTCGCCGTCGTCAAGTCGTCACTGCAACTGCTCACGATGCGGCAGCGCACTACGCAGGAATATGCAGCCGGCGTGGAAGTAAGCCTGGCAGATTGTGAGCGGATGGAGGAAATCGTGGCCCGCATGCTGACGTTGGCGCGGGCGGAACACGACGCCCCCGCGGAAGATGGTTCGGGCATCTCCGATTTCGCCGCCTCTGTCGCGGTGACGACGCAGCAGTTTCAATCCATGGCCGAGGTCCGTTCCGTTACGCTGACGCTGGCGTCAGACGAACCCGCCTTCGTCCCATTGTCTTCGGAGGAGTGCGTGCTCCTCTGCTCCAACCTGCTGTTGAATGCACTGCAGCACAGTCCACCGCAAACTGGGGTGAAAGCGCGATTGCACGCAAAAACGGAGTGGGTGGAGTTACGTATCGAGGATCAGGGAGACGGGATCGACCCTGCGTTGCTGCCGCATGTTTTCGAGCGCTTCTCTCGCGGCGATCCCTCACGCAGCCGCAACACGGGCGGTTCGGGTCTTGGTCTCGCCATTTGCAAGGCCATCGTAGACAAGGCAGGCGGTACCATCAAACTAGAGAGCGAGCCTGACCGCGGAACGACCGCGGTGGTGCGCTTACCGCACGCCTATCCGGCAACACCTGCGCCGAAGGGATTCACGTTGCCGGCGATGCCTTCAGCTTGATTTAATCCGATGGCCATAGACTGTGATCGCGGGCACGCTGCGCCGCACGGGAGTCACGAATGTTCGAGTTGCGTAATGCGAGGCCTTACCGATCGGTGCTTTTCGCCACTGCTGTTGTGGTCGGCGTTGCTGTGCCGTCAGTTGCAATTGCCCAGGAGCCTTATCACGTCATCACACAATGGAAAGTTGGTGGCGAAGGAGGCTGGGATTATCTCGCCGCGGACGCGGCAGCGCACCGTCTTTACATCACGCATGGCGCGCGCGTTGAGGTGCTCGACAGCGACAACGGGAAGACGATCGGCGCCATCACCGGGCTCCAGGGCACGCACGGGGTGGCGCTCGATGCGGCAGGGAAGTACGGATATATCAGCGATGGGCGGGCAAATGCTGTCGTGGTTTTCGATCGCAGCACCCTGAAGACAGTCACCTCGATTCCTGCCGGCATGAACCCCGACGGCATAGTCTACGAGCCGGTCACCAAGACTGTATGGGCCTTCAACGGTCGCAGCGGTAACGTCACTGTTATCGATGCGAAGACGCAGAAGGCTATCGCGACGATTGCGCTCCCCGGCAAGCCAGAGTTTCCCGTAGCCGACGGCAAGGGCAACATCTACGACAACATTGAAGACAAGAATGAGATTGTGCGTTTCGATGCTGCTGCGAAGAAGCTGACCGCGGAGTGGCCGGCTTGCGATTCGCCGTCGGGGCTCGCTATCGATCGCGCCCGCCGCCATCTTTTCTCCGTCTGCGATGGCAAGAAGATGGCGGTAGTGGACACGGACACGGGCAAGGTGCTGGCGACGCCTGAGATCGGCGAGGGGCCGGATGCCGCTGCCTTCGATGCGAAGGACAAACTGGCGTTCTCGTCAAACGGCGAGGGAACTCTGACCGTGGTGGACGCCAGCAAATCGAGCTTCCCTGTGCTTCAGAACCTGACCACGCAGCGCGGCGCGCGCACCATGGCCTTCGATTCGGCCAACGGCCGCATCTACCTGACCACCGCGCAGTTTGGCCCGCGCCCGGAGCCGACGGCGCAGACGCCGCATCCACGGCCTTCCATTTTGCCCGCCACCTTCACGGTGCTGGTCGTCGGACGCTGATTCCTAGTCGCTGGTTCTTAGATTCAAAAGGCTCTTCCGCAAACAACCGAACGGCCAGCAAGAGATGGTTCTTGCTGGCCTCTTTTTTAGATATCCGCATGGCGATGCCGTGTCATCAGGTAGTAGATCACCGGGGTCACGATCAGGCTTAGCGCGATCGACACCAGCAGGCCGCCGATGACCGCGATTGCCAGCGGCTGCAACATCTGCGAGCCGGAGCCCAGTGCGAAGGCCAGCGGCAGCATGCCGCAGATGGCTGCCATCGCCGTCATCACAATGGGCCGCAGGCGGCGCTGTGCCGCGTGCAGCATCGCCTCGCGCGGTGCGACGCCCTGGGTGCGATAGGTCTCGTCCGCATCCAGTAGCAGGATGCCATTCTTCGCCACGATGCCGATGATCATGATGAGGCCCATAAATGACGCGACGTTGAAGTCCGTGCCGGTAGTCAGCAGGGCGAAGACTACACCGGAGATGGAGAGCACCGACGAAGTGAGGATGGCGACCGGCGCGGCAAAGTTGCGGAACTCCGCCAGCAATACGCCAAACACCAGCGCCAGCGCCAGCAGCAGAACGCGCAGCAGCTCATGGAACGATTGCTGCTGTTCCTGATATGTGCCGCCGTACTCCACGCGCACGGAGGGGGGCAGATGCATCTGCTGCACCACCTGCTGCACCTTGGCGACCGCCGTGCCCAGGTCGGAGCCCTCGAGGCGCGCAGTCACAACCACAAGCTGCTGCAGGTTCTCGCGCCGGATCTCGTTCTGGGGCGGCAGTTGCTGAACGCTCGCCAGCGAGCCGAGCGATGCCAGTTTGCCGGTCGCGCTGTTGAACACGGTGTTCTGGATTGCATCGAGGGATGTGCGCGTAGTATCCGGCATTCGCACGCGAATCGTGTACGGCCGCGCGTTGGCAATCAGCGGGACTGTCGTCTCAACGCCGTCCAGGATAGACGTCGCATCTTCCGCGACTTCGCTTGGCGTAAAGCCCAGGCGCCCGGCAACCGTGGGATTCACCTGGAAATTCGTAGCCGGACCGCTGATGGTGTTCTCAATCCCGTTCTGCACCTCCGTCACGCC
>DASQRJ010000420.1:0-5282 GCA_035642955.1 Acidobacteriaceae bacterium | reverse complement strand
CTTGTAGCCGCATTGAATGAGAGCAGCAGCCGCAGCGGCGTGGGCTTTCGCAGCGGCAAGCTGCGCTCCGCACTGGTGATCAGCGAGATGGCGCTGGCGCTGATCCTGGTGATTGGTGCCGCGCTCTTGATCCGCACCTTCATGAATCTGGAAGCGGTGAATCCGGGATATGACACGCGCAACGTGCTGACGATGACGATGTCGATCAGCGGGGACCGCTTTCAGAAGACGGCCGGCGTGGCGCAACTGGTGAAGGACGGAACCGAAAAGCTGGCGGCGCTGCCGGGCGTGACTGATGCAGCGGCGGCGTGCTGCCTGCCGCTCGATGGCGGCTTCGGGTTGCCGTTTGACGTTGTAGGGCGCCCGAAGGGCGACGCTCCCTTCACCGGAGGCGCCTATTACGACACGGTGTCATGGAATTACTTCAACACCTTCAAGATTCCGCTACGGCGAGGTCGCATGTTCACCGAACAAGACAACGGTTCGGCGCCGGGCGTAGTGGTAATCAACGAGGCGATGGCGAAGCAGTTCTGGCCAAAGGGTGATCCGCTGAACGATCGTTTGCTGATTGCGCCCGGTCCGGGACCCTTTGCTGAACCGGCGCGGCAGGTTATCGGTATTGTGGGCGATACGCGCACGCGTTCTCTCGATAGCCCGCCGGAGCCGATGATGTACACACCGATTGCGCAAATGACCGACGGGATGACCGCGTTGAACTCGCGCATTGCACCGCTTGTGTGGATTGTGCACAGCAAGGTGGAACCGCATTCGCTGGCGAACCCGATGGCGGCGGCACTCCGCGTAGCGAGCAGCGGCCTGCCGGTGGCGCATATCCGCACGATGGATGAGATTGTCGTGAAAAATACATCGCGGCAGCGCTTCAACATGCTGCTGCTGACGATCTTTGGCGCGTCGGCGCTGCTGATGGCGGCGATCGGCATCTACGGGCTGATGGCGTACTCGGTGCAGCAGCGGACGCAGGAGATGGGCATACGGATGGCGCTGGGCGCGCAGGCTTCGCACATTCGCAATATGGTGATCCGGCAAGGGATGGTGCTGGCGCTGATCGGCGTGGTGATCGGGATTGCGGGCGCGTTTGGGCTGACGCGGTTTCTGGCGTCGTTCCTGTTCGACGTGAAGGCGTGGGATCCACTGGCGTTTCTTGTGACACCGGTGCTGCTGGGTTTAGTGGCGCTGGTGGCGGTGTGGGTGCCGGCCGAGCGGGCGGTGCGGGTGGATCCGATGACCGCATTACGCTTCGAGTGAGGATCTGCCATCCAGGCTGACGCGCCGGTGGCGGGACTGGCCGTCCGGGCGGAGGCGCCTGCGGCGCGTTCTGTTGGGTTCGCTTCCTTTGGTCGCTTCACAACATGCCGCGGTGCGCTCGGCCCTCCATGAGAAGGCCGGTCGGTATCAATGGATCTGAGGCATCCAGGAGAGATGATTCACTCTTACTTACTTATCCTTGCCTCGATGAGGCAGAGATTAACTCTTCAGCCGAGAAGACCGACCCGCGCGTGGGGAAGAACCGCTGCATGAGGCAATCGTGGAGCTGCGAGTCCAGATCGGCGCAGCAATCGCTGATGACCGCGAGACGGTAGTCGGCGTCAGCAGCTTCGAGAAGAGTGGACAGGACGACGCCACTGGTCGCAATGCCGTAGAGAACCAGCGTATCGATGTCATTGGCGCGGAGGATCATCGCGAGATCGGTGCCGGTGAAGGCACTGATCCGGTGCTTGGTGACGACAATTTCATTCTCGCGCGGTGCGAGAGCATCCGGGATCGCTCCGAGGGGTTCACGAAATAGCTGCTGATGCTGCTCCGAGGATTTGATGGCACCGAAAAGCGCATTTCGCGAGCTGATCTCAGGGAGGCCCGGTCGAAAACCGACCTGGATGTGGATTACGGTCACGCCGGTGGCACGAGCGTGATCGAGAACACTCTTGGCTCGAACCAGAAAAGCGTCTTTGGCGTCCCGTGTGTAGATGGAAACGATCCCGGCTTGACAATCCATACTCAAGACGGCCGTGTGGGCTGGATGAATCGGAAATGACGCGGCCACATCAAGCTCCTTTGGGCATTGAAACTCGGCCTGTCAGAATTGTAGGTTAGCGCGGCATACCCCGTAGTCGACGAGCATTTCCGGCGAGGAGATTCAGTAGTGGCGTCGTCTCGGCTTCGCGGCGATTCACCGGGTGGGCGGCGACTGAGAAGAGCCCACGTTGCTGTCCGCCGTCTTGGACGGAGGATGCGTGGGCAGGTCCAGAGCATCTGTCTCCCAAACGAGTGAGCCGCCCTCTCCGATTATGTTGACCTGAAATGTGCGGCCCGCAGGATCGTGGACGAGGGCTGCCCGGATCGTGGCGCCATCCTTGGGCGAATACATGTAGGTGTATGTACTGCCGTCAGCGAGTACTTGCATGACTAATCTGTCACCTTCGTAGGCGTTGGTAAGGAGCAGGCGGGACGCGGTTGCTGCATTCGGTGAGGCGCTGAAGGTGAGCAGGTGCTGGTGGTTGTCGTAGGTATAGGAGAGAATCTCGCCGGAGGGATAGATGACCGTGGTGAGTTGTCCTCGATCGTTGTAGGTGTAGTGGACCGTGCGTCCCTGACTATCGGTGATTCCTGTGATGCGGCTGCCCGCGTCATAGTTGAGCGCGAGCCAGCTCCGGTTGGGAGAGGTGAGCCGGGTGAGGCGACGGTGGCTATCACGCTGGAAATCGAGCTGCTGACCCTGCGCGTTGCGATAGCCGACCTGGTAGCAGAGCACGGTTTCGCCGCAGGGCAGGTAGCTTTCCAGCGATCCGTCGTAATACGTGAGATCAAAGTGCTCGAACGGTTTAGCGTGCCAGCGAAGCTGGCTGTAGCTCTCGGAAGCATTCCGGTCCACATACTTCACCAACGAGAGGGAGGACAGCCAAGAGGGGCTACGGCTGAGGTGAGTGCGGCCGCCATCGGTCTGAATCACATCGATCGTGCGCATATCCGAGGAGGCGAGATAGTTGTCATAACTGTCAGTCCCGCTGAAGCCGAAGGGCATGGAACGGTTCCAGCCGGAGCGAGTGACCCGTTCGAAGCGGATGGGGATGGAATCTGGGAGCGCAAGATCGGTGTGGCGGTCGATGAGCAGGCCGAAACGCAGATCGATTTCAAAGAGTTCGTCCGATTCGTCCTGCGCCATGCCGCTGTCCGAGCAGAAGTGCACCAGGTTGCCGGGCAGTGGCTGGACGCCCTCCTGTGGCGAGTAGCGAAGGAAGACGCAGGGCTCGCCTCGCGGCAGACCCCACCGGGTGCGAGCCGGGTCCAGGTCGGAGACGTAGAGTTCTTCCGTGGGAAGGTCGACGTCAAGCGTGTTGTGAAGCAGGCTGGCCGGATCGTTGTTAAGCGGGAGATGCCAATACAGGATGGCCACGTCTTTGAGCAGGATGCGGCGTAGCCGCGCCTGGAACTGTGCAGCGGCGACGGCGGCGTTCGCATGCGTCTCAAACCGCTCGAAGAACGTGGGCTGCATGCCGTCAGTAGAGATGATGGCGGTGCGGGGCTGGTCGCGCCAGGTAAACGTGCGGTTCCATCCCACATGAGCCGGATACATGTCGGCATCGGTGAAGCCGATGAGGTAGGCGTCCGGATCGGAGGCGAGAGACGGATGCTCGCGCTTCATCTGCGCATTGAGCAGTTCGGCAACGTATTGCCTGCGGCTGGCATCCCAGCCGGCGTGGTCCAGGGCGGCGGCCGGCAGCACCCGAACATCCAGCGCATACTTCGTGCGCAGCCATTGCGCAAGATCTTCGAGTGCGTATGGCGTGTGGTGAGGGCCGACCTGAATGAGATAGATCCGGCCCTGGCCCGTGAGTTGATCCAGACGCGCAACCGGCCCGTGCTGGCGGACCAGCCTGCTCAGAGCTTCGCGTCGATGCTGGCGACGGGAACGGTCCACGAGATAGTGCGGCACCATGTGGACGAGCACGGAGATCAGAACGACGAGGAGCGTGGTCGCGATTCCGAGGACACCGGTCGGGAGCGACCTGGTAGCCGCCGCTCGCACCGGCGCACCCGCAGGCGCGCATCGTGGACAAACGCCATTGGGCATCCACGAACCGCATTGAGGACAGACCGTGTTGGACTGCATGCGCCCATGAGGATGGCGCAGGCCTTCTACAAAATGCAAGAACAACCGGACAGCGGATGACCGAAGTGGGAAGGGTGTGCGGGATTTGCGCTATTCGGAGGGTGCGGCGCTGTAGATGCGGACGTAGTCGACGAGCATCTCGGCGGGGAATTTGGTGGTGACGTCGGGAGCTTTGGGCCAGTCGCCGCCCACGGCGAGATTGAGCAGCAGGAAGACGCCATCGCCGGAGTCGAAGGGCCAGACAGCGCCGGGGCGGGCGAAGTCGGCGGGGGTGTTGGTGGCGTAGACGTTGAAGGGCGAGTCGACGTAGAAGCTGATCTTTCCTTTGGACCAGAGGATGCCGTAGGTGTGCCAGTCGGCGGCGGAGAAGGCGCGCTCGGGAGAGTCGATGTAGTGCTTGGTGGTGTCGCCTTTGGCGCCGTGGAGGGAACCGGCGATCCAGTCGGGTTTGGGAGCGTTGATGTGCTCCATGATGTCCTGCTCGCCGCATGCGGGCCACTTGTCGGTGTCGATGGTGTTGCCGAGGGTCCAGAAAGCGGGCCAGATTCCCTGCCCTTCCGGGAGCTTCATGCGGGCTTCGATGCGGATGCTGCCGGTTCCATAAGAGACGCTGAAGAGGCCCTGGCTTTTGAGGCGCGCGGAGGTGTAGACACCGGGCTCGGGCTGGCGGGCGACGATGTGGAGGTAGCCGTCGGTGGCGACATATGCATTCGGCTGCTTGGGATCGCAGGGCGGCGTGCCGTCACCCGAGGCGCAATAGTGCTCGAACTCCCGATTGCCGAAGCCGGAGTGACCGGTGTCATAGGTCCAGACGGCGGGATTGGGCTTCGCGCCAAGGTCCGCGGCGTCGTTGAACTCATCGCTCCACAGCAGAGTGCCGGGAGGGATCGCGATGTCGAATTTCTGCGTGCTCGCCATGCCGGGCTTGCCATCGGCGATGGCGACAGCCTTTACGGTGAGGCTGGAGGCGACAAGAAAGGGCGCGAAGTAGCGCGTGGATTGGCCGGTGGGCGTCGCGCCATCGGTGGTGTAGTAGAGAGTTGCGCCGGGTGCGCCGCCGGAGAGGGAGACGATCTGCGCACCGTTGAGGGCCGCGGTGGCGGTGATGGAAGGCGAAGCGGGGGTTGCGGGAACGGTGGCCTGGGCGATGGCC
>DASQRJ010000419.1:0-4406 GCA_035642955.1 Acidobacteriaceae bacterium | reverse complement strand
TAATCAGGAGTGGGTCGATTACCTCGTCGATCGCATTCCGGTGAAGCGTCCCGGCGACGTCCACGACCTCGATGGCGCGATCGTCTTTCTCGCCTCCGAATCCAGCCGCTACATTACCGGCCAGACGCTGCTGGTTGATGGCGGCATCTCTACCGGCGCCACCCGCGCCACGGTGTCGCAATCGGGCAAAGGCAGCCATTCATGAAGCTTCTTCTCCGAGTATTTGTCGGCTTAGCGGTGACGTTTGCCCCCGTACTCACGATGCACGCGGAGGCAGGCGCCGCAGGCAAGCTGCGAGTCTACTTCATCGATGTCGAAGGCGGTCAGGCCACCTTGTTTGTCACACCGGCGGGGAAGTCGCTGCTGATCGACACCGGCTGGCCCGACCACAACGGCCGTGATGCAGACCGCATCGTTGCCGCGGCAAGAGATGCCGGATTGAAGCGCATTGATTCAGTCCTTATTACGCATTTTCATGAAGACCACGTGGGTGGCGTGCCACAGCTGGTGCAGCGCATCCCGGTCGGGAGCTTCTTCGTTCATGGTCCGAACCGCGAAATCGATCACGGTGCGACCGAAGAGGGCTATGCGGCGTTTCAGAAGGTTGTGTCTCAGACCAAGACGAAGGTGATCGTACCGAAGCCCGGTGATCGCTTGCCGATTGAAGGGCTGGACGTGACTGTCGTCAGCGCCGACGGCAAGGTGATCCAGACACCGCTTCCCGGCGCGGGCGAACCGAATGCCTACTGCAAGCAAAGCGAAATCCGGCCGCCCGACCAGACTGAGAACGCCCGCTCGCTTGGCGTGCTGATCCGCTTTGGCGACCTGAAGATTCTCGATCTTGGCGATCTCACCTGGGACAAGGAGCGCGACCTGATGTGCCCGGAGAATCGGCTCGGTAAGGTGGACGTGCTCGTCGTCTCGCACCACGGATGGAACCAGAGCTCGAGCCCCGCGCTCGTCGATGCCATTCATCCGCGCGTCGCCATCATGGACAACGGGGCGAAGAAGGGTGGTTCCATCGCAGTTCTCGACACTGTGCGTCATGCGCCCGGCATTGAGGCGCTGTGGCAGTTACATTACTCGGACGAGGGCGGGACAGCTCACAATACCCAGTCCGAGTACATTGCCAACCTCGATGGTCCCGACGCCGGTCACGATATCGAAGTCACTGCCAGCCGCAATGGCAACTTCAGCGTGCGAAATGGACGCACGGGCACGGAAAAGGATTATGTAGCAGGGAAGTGAGCTGTCTTCATCGGCTCGATCCGTCCCAACAAGATCAGGTAGCCGGCGATCCCGATCAGCAGATAGCCTGCCGAAACCCAGAAGGCGAGAGCATAGGAGTGCGTCGCTCCCACGATATAGCCGGTAAGGATTTGCGCGGTAATCCCTGAAACCTGACAGACAAAATTCACGATGCCGCCGAGTTTGCCGACGCTTGCGCGCGGGGCAATCAATGCGGGAACTGACCAACCCACCGGCGCGGCGGCGGCAAGGCCGCCGATCGATATGCTGATCCAGGTCAGTGCGCGCGCAGCACTATGCGCGTGGGCCGCACCGAGAATGCCCAGCCCGCATGCAGTGCCGACCACAAGCACGATCTTCCGCACCAGCTCCGCATTCCATCCGCGCGAGATCAGCGCATCCACCAGCATTCCACCGACGAACAAGTCGGTCGCCGTGGCAATCAGCCAGGGGACGCCGGTGTAGAGAAACGAGTGCAACAGGTCGATATGGAGCGCCATCGAGAGATAACTCGGCAGCCAGGTAAGCAGCAAATAGAAGACGTAGTTGTAAGCACCAAAGCCAAGAGAAAGCCCGATGACTTTGCGCTGCCGCAGCAGGGCGTTGAGTGACAACTCCGGGCCGATGGCCGCGGGTGGTTCATTCGCGCGGATCTCTGCGATCATCTGGCGCTCGGCATCGCTGAGTTCGGTATCTTCTTCCGGCTCGCAATACACTTTCCGGAAGAGCAGCAGATACAGCAGGCTGATCGCACCCGTCACTGCGAAGCTCCAGCGCCAACCAACGCGCAACAGAAGAATGCCCAGCAGCGGCACGCCGATGGCCGACGCCAGCTTGGCCGCTGCATCCGTTAGCGAAGTAGCAAAGCTACGCTCGTGCTGCGGAAACCAAGTGCCAATGGCTTTCGCATTCGCGGGGAAGGTTGGTGCTTCGCCGATGCCCAGCAGCAGCCGCGCTCCGAAAAATCCAGTCAGACTGGGGGTGATGGCAGCGGCGAACGACGCCATGCTCCAGATGAAAATGCCGTTCCGTTGCACGCGCCGTACGCCAAAGCGGTCCAACAACACGCCCACCGGAAGCTGGCATAGCGCGTAGCTCCAGTTGTATGCGGCGGAAAGATAGCCGAACGCGACATCCGAGATGCCGAAGGCCGTGTACAGCGCGCTGTGAGAGACGGAAAGGTTGACGCGGTCAAAGTAATTGACCAGCACGCCCAGCCCCAGCAGCCACGCAATGCGCCAACGTCTTCGCGGAACCGCCGACTTTGCTGTCTGCGTCACAATGTCAGTACGATCTTGCCCAGGTGCGCGCTCGACTCCATCAGGCGGTGCGCCTCTCCCGCGTCGGCCAGAGGAAACTTGGCATGTACGGTAGGCCGAATCGCGCCGCTCGCAATGGCTGGCCACAACTTCGCTTCCACGCCTTCACGGAGCAGGCTTTTCTCCTCAGGCCTGCGCGCCCGCAACGTGGAGCCAGTCACTATCAGGCGTTTGCGCATCACCTCGCGCAGGTCCAGTTTCACCTCAGCGCCCTTCGTCGTGGCGATATGGATCAGGCGTCCACGCTGTGCCAGCAACTCAATATGCTTGCCGAAGTAGTCGCCGCCGATCATGTCGAAGATCACCTGAATGCCCTTGCCCTCCGACCATGCCCACGCCGCTGCCACCCAGTTCTCCTCTTTGTAATTCCACGCCGCTTCTGCGCCCAGGTCACGACAATACGCGCACTTCTCCGCGGAGCCTGCGGTTGTAACCACTCGCGCGCCAATGCTTTGCGCGGCCTGAATGGCGAAGGAACCGATGCCGCTCGAACCGCCTTGTATCAAAATTGATTCCCGCGTGCGCAGTGGTTGCGTGTCGAAGAACAAGTTCGCCCAAACCGTAAAGGCCGCCTCGGGCAACGACGCAGCGTCCTCCACCGAGACGCCATCCGGAATCGGCAATACCTGGCCCTGCGGAGCCACGCAGTATTCCGCATATCCTCCGCCAGCCAACAGGGCACATACCGCGTCGCCGACCTTCCATCGCGCTACATTCGTGCCTATTGCCGCGACGTGTCCACTCACTTCCATCCCCAGGATGTCAGTGATGCCGGCCGGCGGCGGATAGTGTCCTTTGCGCTGCACTATGTCGGCACGGTTCACGCCGGCCGCTACAACCTTAATGAGGACTTCTCCCGGTCTTGGTGTCGGGCGCGGAACCTCGGCCACCCGCATCGTGTCCGCATCACCGGGGCCTTTCACCACGATCGCCCGCATGCGCTTTTCTCTCACATTCATACAGAGAGCCTATCGTGAGGGCGGGCTTCGGTTCTACTCTGCCGAATTCGAGCGCAGGCGAAACGGGTTGAAGGAGGTGTGCTCGTCAAAGGTGTCCACATGCTCAGATTTCTTCAGCCCATACACCACGGCATAGGTCAGCGGTGTCGCCAGCACCTCGTAGAGCACCTTGGCGATATACGAAGATAGGATGATATTCACCTTTGCAGACCAGGGAGCATCGTAGAAGGCAATCAGGATCACGATCGTCGTATCCACGGCCTGTCCGGTCAGCGTCGACCCAATCGTGCGCGTCCACAGCTTTGATCCCTTGGTGAACAACTTCAGCTTGGCCATCGTGTATGAATTGGTAAACTCACCGGCCCAGTAGGCCACCAGGCTGGCGATGGCGAAGCGCGGCACCAGCCCGAAGACCGTGGCAAAGGCCTGCTGGTTATGCCAGTCCGGCGCCGGCGGCAGCGCAACTACGATCTCGCCAAAGACCGACAGCAGGGCCATTGCCAGGAAGCCCATCCAGATCGCCCGCCGCGAAGCGGCGTAGCCATACACTTCGGTGAAGACATCGCCGAAGATGTAAGTGATAGGGAAGAGCAACTCGGCGCCGCTCAGTTTGAACGGGCCAATCTGGCACATCTTTGGCCCAACCAGGTTCGAGATCACCAGAACGACGACGAAGACGATCGTCAACGCGTCAAGGTAGCGGAACTTGCGCATGTGATTGGGTTATAGCATCTGCGGCGGCATTCAGATCGTCTGCCAAATGGCTGCTCGTGGCCAATACGCGGCATGATGCTATAACCCAATCACATGCGCAAGTTCCACTACCTTGACACGCTGACGATCGTCTTCGTCGTCGTTCTGGTGATTTCGAACCTGGTTG
>DASQRJ010000418.1:0-8642 GCA_035642955.1 Acidobacteriaceae bacterium | reverse complement strand
GACGCAAGGGAACTGAATCTGGCGTAGTTCGACTTCCGGCACTAAGGACTGGCCGTCCGAGGCATTTGCGCTTGCGGCGTGGGTTATGGGGGTTGCGTCCTTTGCTGGTCCACTTCTGTTCCGGGCAACCAGATCCAATTTGGCGGCGGCGGCGCACGCGCACTATGCTGTCGGGCATGGGAGATGCACAGAACGGTGAGGCAATGTGGACAGCGGTGGATGCCTATCTGGCAGACCACCTGATTGCAAAAGATGCGGTACTGGAAGCTGCGTTGCGCGACAGCGAGGCGGCGGAGCTGCCGCCGATCCAGGTGACTGCGCTGCAGGGCAAGATGCTGCAGATATTTGCGCGCATGACGAGGGCGCGGCAGATTCTGGAAGTGGGCACGCTGGGAGGCTACAGCACGATCTGGCTGGCGCGGGTGCTGCCGGAAGGCGGACGGCTGGTGACGCTGGAGGCAGCAGCGAAGCATGCCGCAGTGGCGCGCAAGAACCTGGAGCGCGCAGGGCTGCTTGGCAAAGTGGAGCTACGTGAAGGGCCGGCGCTGGAGACACTGCCGAAGCTGGTGGCGGAGGGAGTGGGGCCGTTCGATTTGATCTTTCTGGATGCGGACAAGGAGCACAATGCGGAGTATCTGCAATGGGCGATTCGGCTCTCGCATGTGGGGACGGTGATCGTGACGGACAATGTGGTACGCGAGGGCACGGTGCTGGATGCAGCGAGTGAGGATAAAGCAGTGCAAGGGACGCGGCGCTTCTTTGAAGCCGTGGCCGCGGAGCCGCACGTGACGGCGACGGCGATTCAGACGGTGAGCGGGAAGAAATATGACGGGTTTGCGCTGCTGATGGTCGAGGACTCGCCGTCCAGGTTGCGCCTTTGACGCGAGTTGTTGGTTCGCTTCCTTTGGTCGCTCACGTTTGGCGACTGTGGACGACCTGGCCGATTCCGGTGTCCCGACACAGGGACATGGGGCACCTGGCTTGCCGGGGATGAAATCCGGATAAATCCAGAATGACCGCGGATATTCATGAACCTGTGGGAGGTGGGAGGCATCTAGGCAAGGGTGGGCTGGGTGATCTGGTCCCGAGGAGTGTTTTGCATGAGTGCAACAGCAACAGCAACGAGCGTGCAGGAGCTGGATAAGCAGTTGAATGACGATGTGCTGTCCGGCAAGATCATGGACGCGTTTGAGAAGTATTACGCTGACGATGTGGTAATGCAGGAAAACTCCGACGAGCCGCGCGTTGGCAAGGAAGTAAATCGCAAGGCGGAGGAGCAGTTCATGGCGTCGGTGGAGGCGTTTCACGGCGCGAAGGTGAACGCAAGTGCAGTGAACGGGGATGTGTCCTTCTCCGAGTGGGAGATGGATCTCACGTTCAAGGGCGGCAAGCGCGCGAAGATGGAGCAGGTAGCGGTGCGGAAGTGGAAGAACGGGAAGATCGCGCACGAGCGGTTTTTCTACAACAAGAGCTTCTAGGCGATAGCACAACCAGGGCCGCGTGCGCGGCGCGCGATGGAACGAAACGGGGCAGGCCGATGCGGCTTGTCCCGCTTTTGCTTTGGCAGCAGGCTAGAGGCGCATTGTGGTCAGGCTTACTGGGAGGGAGTTGGGTCGGGCAGGGGCTGCGTTGCGGCCTTTTCAGGAATCGAGACGGTAAGGGCGGGGATATCGTCGTGCACGCCGCCGCGTGAGACGAGGAACGGCAGGTCCTTCTTTTACTGCGGCGGGTGACCGGGGAGCCAGTAGGGTTCGCCGGAGGGAACGTACTGGATGGGCAGGCCGGGGAAGAGGGTGCGAAGCCAGGTGGCGGCGGTTTGCATGCCGTCAGTCTCCGAGGTGCTGTGGCCGAGTAGGATGAGCGCCTTGGGGCGGTGCTGCTGTTGGGCGTCCTGCGTGTACATGACGGCTTCCCACTCGGAGGATTCGCCGGCGACGAGCACCTGCACGTCATCGCGCTCCAAGGCCTTGATCTGCGCTGCTTCGCCCGATGCGCCGGGACGATAGGCGACGCCGGTGACGCGGAGACTGGGGTCGCCGATGACGCGGACGATGCGTGCGTGGAGTTTCTGCTGGAGGTCCTGCGCGAGTTGATCGACCGTTGTCGGTGGCACGGTGAAGAAGAAAGGATCGCCGGGATGCTGATACTTCTGCCAGCCGATCGCGTCGATGAAGCCTTCGCCAATGCCGTCAGGACGGCGCAGGTGCCACTGATCGTGAAAGCGCCAGACCACGAGGTGATGGTCGCGCATATAGGCGAGCTTCTCTTTGTAAACGGGATCGTTGGTAAAGAGCGTGGCCTCGTCGCGATGGTTGTAAAACGTGGGCTCGTGCGTGACGATCAAATTGGCATGGAGGGCGACCGCCTGGCGCAGCACGTCCATGGTGTCGGTGAAGCAGGTCACAATACCGGTGACGATTGTGGAAGGATCTCCGGCCTTGATGGTGTCAACGGTGTCGACTGGGGGCTTTTGCGGAATCGCGGCCTGGATGCGTGCGATGGCCTCACCGGCAGTGATGCCAGCAGCGGAAGGCTGGGTTTGCGCCATGAGCGAGGCCGGAACGAGCAGGAAGGCGGCGAGGGCGAGTGGGATTCGCATGCCGAGAGGTTAGCAGGACTGGCCATCCTGGCGAATGCTATCCCAGCCTGGCTTCGCCAGAATGGGCAACCGTTTGTGTAGCACTTCAATTCTAAAAAGCAGATCCCGCCACTTCAAGGCGATGACAGGGATACGGAGGGACCCAGCAGTCCTTATAGCGTGATGACGATCTTGCCGATCTGCTCGTTGGATTCGAGGTATTGGTAGGCCTTGATGGTGTCCGCGAAGGGGAAGGTTTTGGCGATTTTGACCTGGAAGCGGCCGTCGGCGACGCGGTCGAAGACATATTCGCGGGCGATGCGGGTGAGGTCGGGATCGGCGTTGATCTCGCGCAGGGTGTACCCGCGCATAGTGAGTTGTTTGTGCATCGCGGGGGCGAGAGGGAACGGTGTGGGCTGGAGCGAGAGCGCGCCGTATTCGATGAGGATGCCATGGTTTGCCGCGGTGCCGACGAGCTGCTCGACGAAGGGGCCGGCGACGGAATCGAAGATGACGCGGGCGCCTGTGCCGCCGGTGATGTCCCTCACGCGGGTGATGAGGTCTTCTTCCGTGGTAGCGATGACGTGATCGGCGCCCAGTTCGTGGAGCTGCTCGCGCTTCTTCGAGGTGCGGGTGGCGGCGATGGAGATGGCGCCTTCTTCTTTGGCGATCTGGATGGCGGCGACGCCGACAGAGCTGGAGGCCGCGGAGATGATGACGAAGTCGCCCTTGCCGATTTTGCCGAGATTGACGAGTCCACCCCACGCGGTGAGGTACTGCATCCACATCGCGGCACCCTGCGTAGGAGTGAGCTTCTCCGGGTAGGCAGCGATGTTGGCGACGGGCACCACCGCTTCTTCGCCGAGCACAGCGTAGTTATTGAGGGAGAAGCCGGGGACGGTGGCGATGCGGCGGCCGATCAGGCTTGGCTCAACACCAGGGCCGACCGCTTCGACCATGCCAGCGGCCTCATAGCCTAGACCGGAGGGGAGACGAGGTTGCTCGAGGTATTGGCCACGGGTGTAGAGGGCTTCGGCACGGTTGAGGCCGACCGCCTGGACCCGGATGCGGACTTCGCCGGCCTCGGGCTCGCGGGTGGGCTGGTCTTCAAACTTGAGGGCCGTGGGACCGGTGAGCTGGTGGAAGCGCACAACCTTGGGCATGGAGTTCTCCTTCTGCCATTGGATGGACGGGTGAGAGCGGAGGGTGCAGGGAGGGAAAATGCCTAGCAGAAATTCGCATGTGCTGTGTTCTTTTGAGGTTCCACGCTGAGCGTCTTTGCTTGACGGCGAGGCTGGGTTCGTCTGAGCTAGATGGTGGGATCCCTTGGGAAAACCGCTCTACACTCAAAGTTGGAGCGAAAATTTGTCGCTATCGACATAGAATCTGCTTCGAGCCCGGGGAGGGCTGCACGGCCGGTTGAGGAACCATCGCGGTTGGAAGTGGGTTTGGATTACGAGTGCGGCCGCACTGCTGCTGGTGGGCGGCTGCCGCAAGAAGGGTGCGCCGCCGGCGCAGCCGAAGCCTGCATCGCCGGAGAGCTTGGCGCTGCATGCGATGACAGACCAGGCGCGGCTGGACCCAATGCGCTGGCCGAACTTCGCCGACCTGAAAAAACCGGTTGAAGATTTCTACGGCGCCCATGACTTTGAGCCGGCGTGGCTGAAGGGAAACAAGCCTACGCCGCAGGCCAAGCAGATGATAGCGGCATTCGCGGCTTGCGGGACGGATGGGCTGGACCCTGAAGACTATGACAGCGCGCCATCGAACGCTGCGCCGGAGAGCTCGCGCTGGCCGGCGCGGATGGCCTCGATACATACGGCGCAAGATCGCGCGGCGTTCGACATGGCGATGACCGTCTCCGCGATGCGGTACCTGAACGACGAGCATAACGGCCGGGTGAATCCGAAGCGTTTCAACTTCGGCGTCGATATCAACCAGAAGCGTTACGACCTAGCCGAGTTCCTGACGGAGAGGATCATCGCGTCGAACAACGTTGGCGCGGTGCTGATGACGGTACCGCCGCAGAGCAACGAATACAAGCGGACGCTGGCGGCGTACCGGCACTGGGCAGAGCTGGCGAAACAGGATCCGGGCGGCGGGCTGCCGCCGGTGGGACGGCAGTTGAAGCCGGGCGATGCGTATGCGGGTGCAGCGCGGATGCGTGAGCTGTTGATTCTGGATGGCGACCTGAAGGACGACGCGGCAACGACGGATGCGCCGACCACCGAGACGCCACGGAAAATTGTGGCGAAGCGTTATGAGCCCGGATGGGCAGCGGCGGTGCGGCACTTCCAGTTCCACCACGGATTGCAGGCGGATGGAAAGATCGGGCCGCCGACGATTGCCGCGATGAATGTGCCTACGGCGGATCGCGTGCACCAACTGGCGATTGCGCTGGAACGCTGGCGTTGGCTGCCGGACCTCTACCAGAACGCGCCGGTCTTCGTGAATCTGCCGGAGTTCAAGCTGCGGATCTACTCTGCGGAGCCGCCGCCTGCGCTCGACCAGAAGCCAGAGGGCAGCGAGGATGTGGCCGTGGTGCATGCGAGCGAGCAGCCCACGCCGGCGGACATGACCAGCGACCACACGACGATAGCGCTGGAGATGAATGTGATCACGGGCAAGGCGGGCATCAAGCCGCCGGAGAAAAAAGGCGAGCAGCCGGAAGACCACCAGACGCCGATGCTGGTGAACATGATGCGCTACCTGATCTTCCGGCCGTACTGGTCGGTGCCCATCGACATTACGCAGCGGGAGGTACTACCGGGAATCGCGAAGGACCCCAATTACCTGACGGAGCATAACTTCGAGATCGTGGATCATCGCAAGAAGACGGTGGAGTACTCGCCGAAGCTGGATTCGCTACTACTACATGGCAAGCTGATGGTGCAGCAGGATGCGGGCGGCGACAACTCACTGGGGCTGGTGAAGTTCATGTTCCCGAACCAGTATTCGATCTATCTGCATTCGACACCGACGGTGTGGCTGTTTCAGCGGACGCGCCGCGATTTCAGCCACGGATGCGTGCGGGTGGAGAAGCCCCTGGCGCTGGCGGCATGGGTGCTGCGCGATCGCGCGGAGTGGACGCCGGACAAGATCGACGAAGCGATGAACACCGGCGACGACAACAAGACGGTGGGGCTGAAGCAGGCAATTCCGGTGACCATCTTCTACGACACGGCGTATGTGGAGCCGGACGGAACGGTGGACTTTACCCGCGATATCTATGAATACGACAAGCTGCTCGACGAGACTCTCGCGCTGGGGCGGCCGTATCCCATCAAGGCCATCGCGCCGGTTGTGGATGTGCACGACGAACGATAGAACGCGACCCCGACAACGAAAAAACAAGAGAGCGAGAAGAAGCGATTGCCATTACGGGGCCATATCGTCTCTCGCATCGGGCGTTTCTCGTACAGGATCGATCCATTGCAGGAGCACTCTTTTCCGCAAGACCGGATGCGATTGTATCCGAGCATGTTGAATGTGCGGTGGGATGCGCTACCGCAAAGCTACATGCCGCTGGCGCGCGTGGTGTGGTGACGATGCTGGGCTATCTGGCGGTGGTGAGAGCTGGTGCGACGGAGGTGTCCGCGTCCGTGACGGCGGCGGGGCGAGTAGGTCCAGGTGCGAATGGCGCCTACGTCCACGTGCACGAAGTGCGTGGTGGGGTAGTAGCCGACGCCGCCCTCGTTGAGCGAGAGCGCGGCGTTGCGGATCTGCACGGTGGAGGAGCCGGGGATGCGCAGGTCGATGGCGTGGCCGAGGATGTGCTGCGAGTGCTCGGCGACGCCGCGGCTGGAGGAGCGGAGGAGTTCGTTGGTTTCCTGGGTACGGTAGCCGCAGACGACATCGATGAGCGCGTCCGCGCGGCGAAGACGAATCAGGATGTCGTGCAGCAGATCGAACTCGCGCGGATCGTAGGCCTTCACCTCGTTGGTGTTGTGGTCGCGCAGGAAGTAGTTGAGCAGCGCGATGGCATCGGGTTGGTAGTTGTCCCCGACGCGGTAGACGATGTCAATGTCTTCAAGTGTGTGCAGATTGTGCAGGCGCAGGCGGTAAGGCTGGGTGGCGTACGCAGCCGGGACGAGCGGAAGCGCCGCTGCGAGCGCCGCGCGAAAGTCTGGATCATTGGCCTCAGCGGATGGTCCCTGCGCGGAGGCGTCATCATCGGGCGCCTGTGCGTCGGGTTTCTGGGCTTCGGGAGTTTGCGCTGCGGGCTCTTGTGTGGTGGCTTTCTGAACGGGTGGTACGGGAGCAGCAGCCGGAGGGTTGGGCAGGATGGCAGGCTGGGCCGCGGGCTCCTGCGCACGCGTTGTGGGAGCAAACGATGTGAAAATTAAGGAGATGACCAGGGCTGCGATCGCGAGTAGGGTACGGTGCCGCAAAGGCAGACCTCCGAGCAGAGTAGGAATTCCGAATGGGATCGGCGAATGGGGATTGCCTCGGCGCATTCCTGTTTCTTCATTGTAGGGGAGAATGGCGCGGATTCCAGTACACCTTTTCGGGCACGATTTGCCATCGAGGCAGACGCGCCTGCGGCGCATGTTGTCGGGTTCGCACCTTTGGGCGCTCACTCAGGATTGGCGGCCTCGATATATGCTCGATGGAGATATGCAGGTTCTGGAAGCTTCGCCGGCCATTCGCCGGTCCTCATTGCAGCAGCACTTTTTTCTTTTGGCGATCAGCGCTCTCACCTTTCCGATTCACGGCTACCATCCGTTTGCGGATGACGCTGGACTCTATGTTGCCGGGGTGGAGAAACTGCTCGACCCGACGCTTTTTCCTGTCGGTATGCGGTTGATTCTTTCGGAGACCCGCATCGAGTCCTTCTATCCGCTCGTGATCGGCGTGACGAAGATGCTCGGCGGTTCGATGACGAGTGCGCTTTTGCTCTTGTACCTGCTCACACTTGTCGCATTTATCTACGGCACGTGGTATGTCAGCGGCCTGATCACGGAGTGCCGATTCTGCCGGTGGATCGCAGTCTGCCTGGCTGGCTGCTTCTTTACCTTGCCGGTGGCCGGAACCTCGATCAACATCATGGAGCCGTACCTTGGACCGCGGAGCATTGTCGCGATGCTGAGCCTCTTTGCGGTGGGCCTGACTCTCGAGCGGCGATGGTTCTTGCTGGGGCTGACGCTCGTGGCAAGCGCGACAATGCACCCGGAGTTGGCCATCTTTACGGGAAGCTTTGTTCTGGTGCTGGCGCTGCTGGAACATGGAAAAGTGCGGTGGGCAGTGGGCGCCTGCGGACTCGCCGTGATGATCGCGGCGGCGCTGTATGCCTTCACGGTCCGCGTTGCCGCTACCGCCGCGTATCAGGCAGCGCAGCAATCGCGTACCTATATCTTCCTCTCGGAATGGCATTGGTATGAGTTGCTCGGCGTCCTGTTGCCGCTGTGCCTGCTCGCGGTGGCCGCGTTGCGGTTGCGCCTCTCGAATATCGCGGGCCGTCTTTCCGTCGCGTGTGTCCTTGCCGGTACCACGAGTCTGGTGTGCTCGGCATTGTTCGTGCACCCGGCGGGACCGGGTCTGCTGGCACGACTGCAAATGCTGAGGATGTTTCAACTGATCTACATCGTTGGGGAGTTGTTGCTGGGCTGCGGCATCGGCGCGTTGTTTGTGAAGAGAGGTTGGGGCTGGCGCGAGGTTGGCATTGGTGTTCTGGTGCCACTTGCGGCGACGATGTTCTTCGTGCAGACCGCGGCTTTTGGACACTCCAATCATCTGGAGCTTCCTGGCATGAAGCCGAGCAACTCATATGAGCAGGCGTTCCTCTGGATACGGGACAACACGCCGACTACCGCGGTCTTCGCGGCCGATCCTATGCTGGTCCTCGCTCCGGGCGAGGACGAACAGAACTTTCGCGCGATGGCGCAACGGAGCGTTCTTGCCGACTACAAGGACGAGGGCCTTGCGCTGGTCTTTCCCGGGGATGCGGCCAACTGGTACCAGCAGTTCCGAGCGCAGATGGATATTGCGAGTATGACCGACGCGCAACGCATCGCGCGTCTAACGCCGCTGGGTGCGACCTGGATGGTGTTGCCGGCTGGTGCTC
>DASQRJ010000417.1:0-2793 GCA_035642955.1 Acidobacteriaceae bacterium | reverse complement strand
GCGGATGCGCAATCTCGTGGTAGACCTTCAGCAGCAGAACTGCATCGATCGAGTCTGACGGCAGCTTGGGATCATCCGGACTCCCGAGCACGGTCCTGACATTGCTCACCTTCTCTTTGTGAATTCGATCCTGGATGTATTTCACCGCATCCGGGTTGATGTCCTGGGCATACACGACTCCGCTTGCTCCAACCCGCGCCGCGGCCCTCATCGAAAACCATCCAGAGCCAGCACCAATGTCCGCGACCGATGACCCGGCTTTGATGCCCAGCAGATCCATGACGCGGTGAATCTGCAGCCGCTCGTCGCGTCCCGGTTTCTCGAAGATCGATAGGTCGCCCGTGTAAGGAGTGCTGGTGGCCCGCTGCGTCTGCGGAACGTGGGAGATCGCAATCCGCGGTGCGCAGACAAAAAGCACACCGTATAGCGCGGCGACAACGAGCGACTTGGCGAAACAAATCCTCAGTTTCATATTTCAAGCATCGCGCAAAACGCTTCCTTTGTGCACAGTAATCCAACGGCCCCCTGGACCACCTTCGAAATATCGGAGGCCCACTGTCACAGCGAAAGCGCCGTTCAGCAGCGAAGAGTGGGAGCTAGCTAAACGCACAACCTTCTTATCGCAACTTGGATCACGTCCGGTTTGGCGGTATACATCCATCTGGATTGCTTCCGGGTAGCGTGAAGACTTCCGGTCACATCAGTGGAGCGCCACGATGCTGATCGAGCAGCGTTGGCACGCATCGCGATTCAGCTTCGCCAACCCCTGCTCGGCAGAATCTTTCAACCGAGCTGCTTCCGTGTGTGCGCCTGATCGATCCAGCACCTCTGAGTAAGCAAGCTCTGCCGCCAGATATTTCACACTGTTCGTGCCCGTCGACTGCTCCAGGATGCGCAGCCCCATCCGCATTTCTTCCAAGGCAACAGCGTTCCGACCGGCCTGCGCATAGCTTTTGCCGAGCAGCATATATCCCCACCCTGTCAGCATGTGATTCTCACCATGCGCCGACGCCCACAACTCCTCGGCACGCGTGTACTCGGAAATCGCTGCCGCCGTATCGCCTCCCAGAAGGGCCAGCCATCCCTGCGTCGATGAGACCTGCGCGAAGAAATCCTCATCCAGCCCGCTCGCCAGCTTCGCCTCCCGGAGGGCTCGCTGCAGATACTCCTTGCCCGTGCGGTGATGCCCCTCATTGATCTCAAGCCCGGCGAGCGTGATGCAGGATCGCGCCACATTCGCGTGATCGTGAAGCGCTTTATAAGCGCTCAGCACATTGCCTTCCATGCGCATGGCGATGTCCGGGTTTCCCATCTCGAGATAAAGCTGCGCAAAGTTGTCCAGCACCGCGGCCCGATCCGCCGCATACTCCTGCTGTCCGGAAAGCATGTGCAGAGCCTTCTCATAGGCGCTCTGCGCCAGCTTCCACTCGCCTTGCTGGTGGTAGGCGATACCCAGAATAAGCTGCGCCCGACCCGCTTCCCGCTCGTCGAGTGCCTTCGATTCGATCAGCAGGGAGACAGGCTGCACAACCTCTGCATACTGCCCCTTTTGTTCGAGCGCTGAAAGTTGATTCAGGCGCTCGCCCACATCTCGCGGCGCGTGTTCCTGCCCAGACAGGCTCATGCCGGCACAGATCACTACGCAGAAAAATCGGGAAACACATCTCAGCGTCTTCATGCCTAGACTATCTACAATAAGGACCTGTCGATCGTCAAGGATTTATTGTCGACTGTCATAATATCTTGACGATCGACAATCAGAGATGCAAAATGCTGGCATGGGGAAAGCGAACGACTTCGTTCAGGGAACTCTGGACCTGCTGATTCTCAAAACCGTCTCGCTTGAGCCCAGGCATGGCTGGGCCATCGCGAAGCGTATCCAGCAAATCTCCGGAGACGTTCTGCAGGTCCAGCAGGGATCTCTGTATCCCGCGCTCTATCGTTTGGAGCGGCAGGGCTGGATCAAAGCACGATGGAGCGAGAGTGACACCGGGCGCCAGACCAAGTTCTATTCGCTCACCGCGGCAGGGCGAAAGCATCTTGAGCGGGAAACCGAGAACTGGAAGCGGCTCTCCGGAGCCATCGACCTGGTCATTGAAGAAACCTGAAGAGGTGCGATGTGCTCCGCGCATTAGAAAAGCTGCGAGTATGGTTCTGGATGCTGTTCCACCACCGGCGCGCTACCGAACGCTTGAACGCCGAGCTTGAGTTTCACCTTGAGCAGCAGATCGCCGAAAACCTCGCCTCCGGCATGAGCCGGGAAGAGGCCAGGTACGCGGCCATGCGCACCTTCGGAAACGCCACCGTGCTGCGCGAGCGGATCACCGAAGAGTGGTCTTGGACGTGGGTCGAAAATCTTCTGCTGGACACGCATTACGCCCTGCGCCAGCTCCGCCAGTCTCCGGGCTTTCTGCTCGTCTCTGTTCTTACGCTCACGCTTGGCATCGGCGCGAATACAGCTATCTTCACGCTGATGAACTCCCTCTGGCTGCAGAGCCTTCCCGTCGTCGATCCGGGACAGTTAGTGCTCATTGGCATCACACCCGACGGGTCCCCGGCCAAGGCAATGGACCAGCCGTTAAATTTATCCGTCATCGAATCGCTCGGACGTCATCTGCATTCTTTCTCCGGAATCTTCGGCTGGTGCGAATATGGCGCCGATCTACAGGAGGGCTATTCCCGGCACAGCTATCCGGGAGCCATCGTGAGCGGCAATACATTCAATGTCCTCGGTGTTCGGCCCGCGGCGGGGCGATTGCTCAACGCCGCAGATGACCAGCACGGCGGAGGTCC
>DASQRJ010000416.1:0-2817 GCA_035642955.1 Acidobacteriaceae bacterium | reverse complement strand
GCCTTTTTAATTCAAAACGTTATGGGTAGGCAGACAGTTTGGTACGCAACGTGATAAGGAAGTGATGTTCGGGAAAATGAGAACTGAACTTACAGCAGACTCCAACCGCCAATTGGCGGCTTTCTGATGAACGGATGCAACCGCGGCTGATTTCCCCAGCGCCGGCAAGAAGAAGGAGATGGCATTATGACCGTAGGAGTTCAGACGCAAGAACCGAGCTTTTCCTCTACAACGCGAATGTTTACTCCCACGTCTCAAATTCCCCCTCTGGAGCGAGCCGGCATGATGCACGTGCTGGTGGTCGACGACGATTCCGCGATCCGGACCGCCGTCTCCGACATTGCGCGCAACCTTGGTTTTGCCGTGTCGAGTGTCGAGGATGCCCATGGCGCGCGCACCGCGCTTAAGGCCCACATGGCCGACGTCGTGCTGCTCGACCTGAAGCTGCCGGGCGGAGGCGGACTGCCTCTGGTGGAAGAAATCCGCACCATTTACCCGGAAACTGTAGTCGTGGTCATGACGGCGTATGCCACCGTCTCCTCAGCGGTTGAAGCGATGCGCACCGGGGCCAGCGAGTACCTGACCAAGCCCTTCTCCATGGACGAATTGTCGGATGTGCTGGAGCGGGCCTCGGAACGGCGACACTTCGACACCGAGAGCCGCCGGCTGCGGGAGAAACTCCGTACCTCCGACGGATTCGGCACGCTGATTGGGCGCAGCCCGGAAATGGAACGGGTCTACCGCATCCTGTCGAAGGTGGCGCACACCACCCATCCAGTCCTGATCCTGGGAGAAAGCGGAACCGGCAAGGAAGTGGTTGCCCGGACGATCCACTATAACGGGCCGAATGCGAACCATCCCTTTATTCCCGTGGACTGCGGATCGCTGGTGCCCACGCTGATCGAAAGCGAACTGTTCGGCTATGTGAAGGGGGCTTTCACCGGAGCGAACCGCTCCAAAGAAGGGTTGCTGGCCACGGCCGAAGGGGGAACGGTTTTCCTGGATGAGATTGGCGAACTGCCGCTCGACCTGCAGTCAAAGCTGCTGCGGGCATTGCAGGAAAAGGAAATTCGACCGATTGGATCGAACCAGCGAATTCCGATCCACGTGCGTATCCTGGCGGCGACAAATCGTGATCTGGTGTCGATGGTGGAGCAGGGCAGATTCCGCAAGGACCTGTTCTTCCGACTGAATGTGGTCAACGTGAAAGTCCCCTCGTTGCGCGAGCGGCGGGCGGACATTGCCCTGCTGGCGGCCCATTTTCTGGAACGGCGTCGGCGCGAAACCGGCGTGTCCTACACCCTGAGCGACGATGTGCTGCGCGTGCTGGGCAGCTACGACTGGCCGGGGAACGTGCGCGAGCTGGAAAACACGATTGAGCGCGCCTGCGCCCTCTCATCCGGGCCGGTGTTGCACCTGGGGGATATGCCGACGCAGCTGCAGGAATATCGCATGCAATGGCAGGGTGCCGCGGAGCCAACCGCGGAGGAGCCGGTGAGAGTCGATGGCAGCATCCTGACGATTGCCGAAATGGAGAAGCAAGCCATCCTGAACACGCTGCGCCAGCTGAATGGAGACAAGCTGACGGCGGCGCGATTGCTGGGCATCGGCAAGACGACCCTCTACCGCAAGCTGAAGGAATACGGCATCTCGGACGAGCCGGAAATCTAATTCGCGCGGGGCGGTACAGCGCCGCCCCCGTCGACCATCCCATCCAGACCGAATCGCAACTCATGAAGGAGAAATCGCATGTCGCAGACTGTCTTGTTGGTGACGACCATGTCGGGAGCCGAAAATTGTGCCGCTGCGGTTGGACGCCAGTTGGGATTGTCCGTTGAGGTGGCGGAGAACCGCCGCACCGCGCTGGCACTGCTGCGCCGCCGCGAATACGCCGTGATGGTGCTGGACGAAAGCCTGGTGGAGGCCGACCCGGCCGGCGCGGAAGTGTTATGGCAACAGGCTGGCCTGGCGGTGCCCATCCAGGTGAATCTGGGAATCTCCGGATGTAACCGGGTGCTGCGGGAAGTACGCGCCGCCTTGCAACGGCGGGAACGGGAGATGTCGCTGGCGATGCGGGCCGCGGCCCAGATCATGGAAGGAGAGATGAATACCACGCTGACCGGACTGCTGCTGCAGACCCAGTTGGCGTTGGAAGAGCCCACGCTCACGCCTGGTACGGTGGTCAAGCTGCGGCAGGTGGTGGAGCTGGCGGGCGAGCTGCGGGAACAGCTGCGAACCCCTCCGGTGGTGGTGAGCTAGGAGCCTGAATCACAAGTTCATTGAGCAATGGGGCAGTGAATACGGTTTGAAGATCGGCCCTCAGGGCCTGAAGGCCATTTGAAACCGCGGCCTTTACGGCACGACTGAAAGTCGTGCCCTGATACAAAGTCTGCTCCATGCGGGAATACGATGCCTGCTTGAAGCACAGCTACAAAGCCGGGTTGATGCTTCGATACAAGACCTACTTGATGCCCAGCAAAGCCTGCTGCATGCGCAGCCGGTTGAAGGAGGCACAACCTTGTTTCATTGCGCGCCCAGCCGCGCGCACTTTTAGTGAATTGTCTTCATCTTGCGGGAGAGAAAGTCCATCAGCAGATACTGGCCGAGATTTTCCGGAGTGGTGAAGTAGGCCTTGCCCTTGCACATGGCCGAGACGCGCTGCACAAATTGCACCAGTCCGGGATCCGAGGCCAGCATGAAGGTGTTGATCATGATGCCGGAGCGCTTGCAGCGGGCGACTTCTTCCAGGGTTTCGTGGACGACCAGCGGGTCCAGACCGAAGGCGCTTTTGTAAATGCGTCCATCGGGCAGCGTCAA
>DASQRJ010000415.1:0-2060 GCA_035642955.1 Acidobacteriaceae bacterium | reverse complement strand
CAACGTCCTGCGCCGTCAGTACTCCTCTGCCGCCTGGAGCACCTGGCCCAAAGAGATTGCGCATCGCCGTCCCGAAGCTCTCGCGCGGCTCCGCTCCGAGCTCGCGGACAAGCTGCAGATCGACCGCGTCATCCAGTTCGCCTTCGATCAGCAGTGGGCAGCACTGCGCAAGTACTGCGGCGAGCGCGGCATCCGCTTCATCGGAGACGTCGCCATCTTCGTCTCCTACGACAGCGCCGACGTGTGGACCCATCCCGATCTCTTCGAGTTGCACGAAGACCTCTCGCCCATCCGCGTCTCCGGCGTGCCCCCGGACTACTTCAGCCAGACCGGCCAGCGCTGGGGCAATCCGCTCTATCGCTGGGACGTGCTGCTTGAGCGCAAGTGCGACTGGTGGGTCGACCGCATCCGCCGCGCCCACGCCATGTACGACATCATCCGCCTCGACCACTTCCGTGGCTTCGAGGCCTACTGGGCCATCCCCGCCGAAGAAGAGACCGCCATCCACGGCGAGTGGGTCAAGTGCCCCGGCGCCCAGCTCTTCGCACGACTGGTCGAAGCCCTCGGCCCCATCCCCTTCATCGCCGAAGACCTCGGCCTCATCACCCCCGAAGTCGATCAGCTTCGCTACCAGTTCGACATGCCCGGCATGCGTATCCTGCAGTTCGGCTTCGGCGACCGCGGCGCCCACAACTACCTCCCGCACCGCTATGAGACCAATACCGTCGTCTACACCGGCACCCACGACAACGACACCACCGCCGGCTGGTGGGCTACCGGCGCGAACAACCGGGAGCGCGCCGCCGTCCGCACCTACACCGGCGCAAGCGGCGATCAGCCCATCGTCTGGGCGCTCATCCGCGCCGCCGCCGCATCCGTTGCGGACACCTGCATCTTTCCCCTGCAGGACATCCTCTCGCTCGGCTCCGAAGCCCGCATGAACACCCCCGCCGCCACCGGCGACAACTGGAGCTGGCGCTTCACCCGCGGCGCCATCCGCAGGGAACACGCCGAGCAGCTCGCCGCCTTCACCGAACTCACCGACCGCGACGACATAACTCCCGCTGGCACACAGAGCTAGCCCGGCATCCAACCGCCTCATGGCTGAAATCCATCGCTCCGTCATGCAGCCGATCGACAACAGCGACTATAGTGGCAATTGACGTCGGCTAGGGTTTTCACGGCATCCCGCCGCTCCCGTCCGCTCGTTCGGAGAAAGACCCATGCACGAGGCGTTGCCCGCATCTGTCACCGCAAATCCGATCCCTGCCTCGATCCTGAGTGCTGCAATGTCAGAGGACGCTCTTCCGCCGCTCGGCAGCAATATCAACGTGCTCATGATCTGGCCGCGCTTTCCGTCTTCCTTCTGGGGCTTCGAAGGCGTGCTCGAAATGCTGCCGGAAGCCGCCATGACGCCGCCGCTCGGACTCATCACCGTCGCCGCGCTCTGCCCGGAATCCTGGAAGATCCGCCTCATGGACCAGTGCTTCCAGGAGATTCGCGACGAAGATCTGCTCGCCGCCGACCTCATCATGATCAGCGCCATGCACGCGCAGCGCTTCCATGCCCGCGACATCCTCCAGCGCGCCCGGACACTCGGACGCCGCACCTTCGTCGGCGGCCCCTGGGCCAGCAGCGATCCTGATGCCGTCCTCCAATACGCCGACCACGTCATGGTCGGTGAGGCCGAAGAGGCCTTCGCCGGCATCGCCACAGCTTTGGAGCAGGGAACCGCGCAGCGCCTCTACCGCATCGTCGACAAGCCCGACATGACGTGCAGCCCGGTCCCCCGCTACGATCTCCTGCGCCTGGACAAATACACCTCCATGCCGGTGCAGTTCTCGCGCGGCTGCCCCTTCCAGTGCGAGTTCTGCGACATCATCACCATCTATGGGCGCAAGCCTCGAGCCAAAACCCCGGCGCAGATCCTCGGCGAACTCGACACCCTGCGCTCGCTCGGCTGGCGCAATGAGGTCTTCATCGTCGATGACAACTTCATCGGCAATCTGCACAAGGCGCTCGCGCTCTCTCACGAACTGGCCGCCTGGCAGGTCGAGCAC
>DASQRJ010000414.1:0-2704 GCA_035642955.1 Acidobacteriaceae bacterium | reverse complement strand
GGGCCGAATCTCCATAGCATTGGAGAAGCGCATGAACGCCGACCTACGACTTGCTTTGCGGCAGCTGCGAAAAGCGCCGGGCTTCGCCTTGACCGCGGTACTCACCCTGGCCCTGGCCATCGGCGCGAATGCGATCGTCTTTAGCGTGCTGAATGCGCTGGTTCTGCGCCCGCTGAATGTGCCGCACCCCCAGAACCTCTTCATGGTGGAGCGCGCCTACGGGGCAGATACCTCTCCGTCGCAGTCGTATCTGGACTACCGTGACCTGCGCGACATGAACCGCAGCTTCGATTCCCTGATCGCCTATGACATTGAAGGCGGCGTCGGGCTCAACACCGGCAGCGGAAATCCTGCCGTGGTCTGGCCCTACATGGTGAGTGGCAACTACTTCGATGCGCTCGGCATTCAGCCCTATCTCGGCCGATTCATCCACGCCTCCGAAGAGCATGGCAAGAACAGCGTGCCCGAGATCGTTCTCAGCTACGCCCTCTGGCACAGCCGCTTCAACGGCGATCCCTCTGCGCTGGGCCGCACCGTACAGATCAACAAACACCCCTTCACCATCGTGGGCGTTGCCCCGCCCACCTTCCGCGGCACGGAGCTCTTCTTTGCCCCCGATCTTTGGGCCCCACTGGTAGATACACCTCAGATTCACGATTGGGACTCGTTAGACGAACGCGGCAACCACAATGACTGGGTCATCGGCCACCTTAAGCCGGGCGTAGCCCCGGCCTCGGCCGCTGCGGACTTGAACACCATCGCGGCCTCGCTGGCGAAGAGCTATCCCAAATCCGATGACGGTCTGAAGTTCGAACTAACGCAACCGGGACTTGCCGGAAATTCTCTCGGCCGTCCCACGCGCGCCTTCATGGCCGGTCTCATGCTCCTGGCGGCTCTCATTCTGCTAGCCGCCTGCGCCAATCTCGGCAGTCTCTTCGCCGCGCGCGCAGCGGATCGCTCGCGCGAGATCGCGCTCCGCATGGCTCTCGGATCGAGGCGCACCTTCATCCTCCGCCAACTCCTTACCGAAGCCCTGGTGGTTTCCGTCGCTGGAGGTATCTGCGGCATGGCGGCAGCCGTCGCCATTCTCCGCATGCTGAGCGCGTGGCGGCCCATTCCGAATATCCCCATCAACGTGCCCGTCAATCCGGATGCCACTACCTACCTTCTGGCGTTGCTGCTTGCCGTCTTCAGCGGCTTGCTCTTCGGCCTCATCCCCGTCCGCCAGGTGCTTCGCGCCGATCCGTGGCAGGTCATCCGTTCCGGCACCGCCGATGGCGGGAGAGTGCGCCGCTTTACGCTGCGCGATGTGCTGCTCGGGTTGCAGATCGCCATCTGCGCTGTTCTGGTGACCTCTTCGCTGGTTGCGGTGCGCGGCTTGGCGCGTTCGCTCCAGAGCAACTACGGGATTCAGCCCAGGGACGCGATGCTCGTCCATACCGATCTGCACATGGCCGGGTACAACGGCGACCAGCCGGTGCAGATGGAGAAGCGCATGTTCGACGCCGCCGCGGCGATCCCCGGCGTCACCGCAACCGGGTATACCAATCGGCTCCCACTCAGCATCGGTGGTGGCGATTCGGATGTATTCACGGACGCCACCACGGACTTCAGGCCCACGAATGCCGTAGCCGACGCTCAGAACTTCCATGTCTCGCCGGACTACTTCCGTGCGGCCGGCACCGCATTCCTGACCGGACGGACCTTCACCATGCACGATGACAACAAGGCTCCTATGGTTGCGGTGGTCAATCGCGAATTTGCCCGCAAGGTCTTCGGGTCCGTCGAGCAGGCAATCGGCAAGCATTTCAAGTACTGGGACGGGCAACGGGCAGAAGTTGTAGGCGTGGTGGAGGATGGCAAGTACCAAACCCTCACCGAAGATCTGAAACCTGCCATGTTCTTTTCCTTCCTCCAGCACCCCGACTCCGATACCTGGATTGTGGTTCGATCCCAGCGTGACCCCCATGAGATCGCCACCGCACTGCAGCGATCGCTGCACAGCCTCGATCCTGCACTGCCACTCGAAATCAGAACCTGGAATAGCGAAATGGATTCCGCTCTCTTCGCTACCCGCGTCGCCACCGTGGCATTGGGCGTCCTGGGTCTGCTGGGTGCAATGCTCGCCATCACAGGCATCTTCGGCATGGCGTCCTATACAGTGAGCAAGCGCCTGCGCGAGTTCGGTATCCGGATCGCTCTCGGCGCCAATCAACGCAAGGTGCTCGGCGCCGCGCTGGGGCGCTCCTTCCGCTTGCTCGCCATCGGCTCGGCGGCCGGAATGATTCTCGGCGTTCTGGCTGCTCGCGTGCTCGCGCTGATCGTCTATCAGGCCACGCCGAAGGACCCGCTCATCCTCGGCAGTGTCGTCCTCACCATGCTCTGTGTGGGTCTTGTCGCGGCCTGGCTCCCAGCCCGGCGCGCCCTCGCCGTCGATCCGATGATCCTGTTGCGCGAAGAATAAATGGAGCCGGTGCAACTGACACGGCGTTTTTCCCGTCACTCATCTCTGCCGCGCGCTGGAAAGAACCGGCGCTGCTTACCGGAGAAAGCGCTAGAGCAGTTTCCCTGTAGGTGTAGAGCGGCCAACGGAAGCTCTTGTGGCTTCTCGTTAAGGAAAAGCCACGCCGAGATACTCTCCGCTACCTCACAGCATCAGGGAAGATGCTCTTACCGGAAAGTGATCTGCTGGAAGCCGAGGGAG
>DASQRJ010000413.1:0-7680 GCA_035642955.1 Acidobacteriaceae bacterium | reverse complement strand
CTGACGCTGTTGCCTTTGGACGATTGTTCATATCAAACCCCGATCTTCCAAAGCGTATCGAGTTGGACGCGCCACTCAATGCCTATGATCGTAAGACTTTTTATGCGCGAGGCACTGAGGGATATCTCGACTACCCCGCACTCGATGAGGTTCAGCTCGTTCCAACAACAAATTAAAGTAACGATACGAAACACCGCTACTGAGCGCTCACCGAAGGGCAACTCGACCTCGACGATGACGGCTACATCAGGACACAGAACTACGTCTTCACGGGCTGCACAAGCGCAGCGCGGAAGCCTGGGGAGACTCCTTGCGCGCGCGAGGGGGCGGCGCCATGAGCGTACTTAGCACTTGCGTTACAAAACAGACCGGAGACATGGTTTACAGCGAAGCGAGACGGCGACGGTTCCCCAGCTTTGGGCAATGCACAACGATGTTGTATGCCCTGGAAAGAGAGTCGGATCTTGGATCAACGTCTGCAGTTTTTGTTGAGCTATCAGAAAGAAGAGATGTCGGCAGAAGAAGAGATGTCGGTAGCGGACTTGTGTCGCGCGTATGGGATCCGTCGCCCGAAGGCCAACCGAGGTAGAAGGTCTGCTGGCTGATCCCGTGCGTGCGGCAGACCTCCACCACCGTCTCGCCCGCGTCGGCTTCCCGCAGCACCCGCAGGAGTCCTTCCAGGTGTCGCTTCTTCCCCATACCCTGGCTCTCCTGTCGCACGTAAGCTGTTGTCATCATGGTTGGTCAGCATCGTCGTTACAGCGCCGCGCCGCTCCTCCTGCTCATGCTGGCGGGCATCGCTCTGGAAAGGTCCGCGGCGCAGGGTGATGGGAAGGGGCAGGACACATCCCTGTTGGCGGGTGCGCGCCGGGCGGCTGAGGCCGGCGATCTTGCAACGGCCGAGAGGAAGGCGAGCGAGTACCAGGCGGCGAAGCCGAATTCGGCCGAGGGTATGTATCTGATGGGCCGAATCCTCGAAGCAAGAGATCGACCCAAGGAGTCTTTAGAGTGGTTTACCCGGGCTGCCGCGGTCATCCCGCCCTCAGGCGAGGAGCTGCGATTGGTGGGGCTGGATTATGTCCTGCTCGACGCCTACCCCGAAGCCCGGCACTGGCTCTCCCGCAGTGTGGAGGTCGACGCTGGCAACGCGGAGGCCTGGTACGATCTGGGCCGGGCGCAGATGATGGAGGGCGATTTCTCGGGTGCGCAACAGTCACTGGAGCGAGCCTTGGTACTGAAGCCGAGACTGGCGAAGGCGGAGAACAATCTGGGTGTCGTGTATGAAACCCAGAACCTGCCGATCAAAGCGGCAATGGCCTACCAGCAAGCGATCGCCTGGCAAGAGGCAGATCCACACCCCAGTGAACAGCCCCTGTTGAACTACGGGGTCCTCCTTTTAACCCAGGGACGAAATGCCGAGGCGCTGCCGCTGCTGAGGAAAGCGGTGAAGATTGCGCCGCAGGATGTGAAGTGCAGGGAGCAGCTGGCGCGCGCCCTTGACCGGACGGGAGACACCTCAGGCGCGATCGAGTCCATGGCGGAAGCAGTTCGGCTGCAGCCAAACAGCGCCAGCCTTCACTTCGAGTTGGGACAGATCTATCGGCGCGCCGGCGCGCTGGAGAAGGCAAAGCAGGAGCTGATCCTTAGCCAGCAACTCTATGGCTCCCACTCCTCCGATCCGATGGACAAGCCCTTGAGACCTCGCAACTAGACCTTGCAGGACTGCCCCAATTCAAGGGCGGCCGCTAACTCCTGGCCGCCGCCAGGTGTCTCCCTGAAGCAGGAGCGGCAACCACACATCCTTATTTTTAATAGAGATACGTATCATCAGAACTTTATCAGCGTTTCATCGGCGCCGCTTCAGGACGATCTTTCACTACGAAGCCTATCGTCCATTCGACTTGGTCTGGGCCCCATCATTCGGTTGAGATGAAGTGCCGCCCGCAAGAGAGGGCGACGGCCTCATGGGGGTGGGTAAAGGCTGCTTGGGATGCGCGAAACCTGCCTGAAGAGGGTGCTCCCAGAGGCTATACAGGTCAAAACTTTGTGGTTTTTTTCGGAAGGTGTGACGCTATTGAAATTGTCAAAGGCTCTTCTGTCCGGGGCTCCTCTGTCTAGGGTTCTTCTGGTTCTGGTGCTGCTGTCCTGTGCCCTCGTCGGGTACGGACAGTCGAGTGATGGAGCAGTCGCGGGAAACGTGGCCGATCCCACCGGCGCGCTGATATCCGGTGTCAACCTCACCGCAGTCGGCACCCATACCGGGACGACGTACACCACGGTCTCGACCCCGGGAGGTGCCTACCGCTTCGGGAACATGGCCCTGGGAACTTATACGGTCACCGCGAAGGCGCCCGGTTTCAAGGATACAAAGCTTGAAAATGTGTTGGTGCAGGTAAATACCACGACCGCGTTGACCATTGATATGTCGCCTGGCGCAGCCACGGAGTCGGTGACGGTAAACTCCGATGCGCCGACTGTGGAGACCCAGTCATCCGACATTGGTAGCGTGGTGGCGGCGCGGCAGATCATCGACCTGCCGCTGTCGCTGGGTGGTCAGGGGGCGACCCGCTCACCTGAGGCCTTTGTCTTTCTGACGCCTGGAACGACCGGGCCGGGATCGGCGAACAACAGCAACGGAGCCTTCCAGTCGAAGATTGCCGGTGGCCAGAACTTCGGGGCCGAGGTGCTGATCGATGGCGCCAGCACGCAGCGTGCGGACAGCGCTTCGGCTTTTGACCAGACCGCGCCCTCCGTCGAAGCGCTGCAGGAGTTCAAGGTCACGACCTCGACTATCCCCGCAGAATTCGGTCGCAGCACCGGCGGAGTCGAGAGCTTCAGCATCAAAAGCGGTACCGATGCCTTTCATGGAAGTGCGTACGACATCTTCCAGAATGAAGACCTGAATGCAAACGACTGGTTTAACAAGCTGCGCATCTCGCAGAACCCCACCGATCCCAGCAACGTTGCGAGCAACGCACGGGGGGCGGACAAGAAGAATGATTACGGCGGTACGTTGGGCGGCCCTGTCAGTATCCCCAAGCTGTACAACGGAAAGAAGAAGACTTTCTTTTTCTTCTCGTGGGAGCAGTTCCGGCAGTCGCAGAGCGGCACCAGCATCAACACCCTGCCGACTCCGGCGGCGCGGGGCGGCGACTTCACTTCGCAGTTGACCACGATCCCTTCCGGCGCGGTCGACTGCAACGGCCAGCCGGTATTTCAAGGAGAGATCCTCGACCCGGCGACTACCAGCACTCGCAACGGAGCCCCCTGCCGGCTCCCATTCGCGACGCCGAACGTCATTCCTACGTCACGCTTCAGCACCGTGGCGCAGAACGTTCTGAACTTCCTCCCCACGCCGAATCTGCCCGGCGTTACCCAGAACTACACCTTCCGCTCCAGCAGTCCGGTGCTGAACACGCTGACGTCGATCCGCATCGACCACAATCTGGGTGCGAAGAGCAAGATCTATGGCTCCTACAGCAGCCGCGACAATGTACAGAGAAACGGCAATCCTTCGCTGCCCGATCCGATTGCCAACAATGGTCAGTTTGCCGAGCAGTCCACGCATTACGGACGTGGAGGATGGGACTACATCTTCACGCCGACGCTGCTGAACCACTTCAACTTCGGCTATAACCGGGTCAACAGCCCAAATCACTCCGGCGCGGTGAATGGTACGGACTATCCGACGCTGCTTGGCATCGCCAACGCAAGTGGTCCGACCTTTCCCGTCTTCAATTTTGAGAGTAATTTAGGCTATACGAGCATCGGCCAGGACAACGATGCCATTCAGGCGTCGAACGCATTGCTGGTAAATGACGCCGTGTCGTTCATCGTAGGGCGTCACGACATTCGGGTGGGCCTGGACTGGCGAAATGAGCAACTTTCCGTTGTCAACCTGGCGGGAGAGTCGGGAGACTACAACTTCCGGCGCTTTCAGACCGCCGCCGCTCCGGGCGACAGCACTACGGGCGACGGCTTTGCCAGCTTCCTGCTGGGACAGCTGGATAACACGAGCTTCAACATTCAGCTAACGCCACCCCGTTTCGTCAGCAATTATTACGGCGGCTATGTCGAGGACAACTACAAGGTCGCGCATAATCTGCTGCTGAATCTGGGCTTCCGCTATGACGTAGAGACGCCGCGGCATGAGTCCCATGGCAACGTTTCAAACTTCAGTCCGACGACGCCCAACCCCGGGGCCGGCAACCTGCCGGGCGCGGTGGTCTTCGCCGGCAATGGACCGGGAAGGATTGGCACCAGCGGCTCCTTTGCAAAGACCTACTATAAGGACTTTGCGCCGCGGATCGGATTCGCCTATACCCCGGATTGGAGCCAGGGCAAGACGGCAATCCGTGGCGGCTTCGGGATTTACTACGGGCCGCTGGATTACGCTGACTTCGGTACCGGCACAACGCTCGGCTTCTCGCTCGCTCCGAACTATCGCAACCCGGATAATTTCTCCTCTCCCTTTCCCGGGGGACCAGGCGGTGCAAGCATCGATGGCGGTGTGCCTCCCCTGGTCCGGCAGCCGAATCTGGACCCGACGATAGCCAATGGCCAAGGCGGGGGGGGCTTCGGTGGCCTTGAGTACATTGCCCCCAACTACGGTCGTCCCAGCTCGACGTTGAACTGGAGCTTGCAGCTTCAGCAGGAGTTGGCCACCGACCTGATTCTGACGGTTGGCTATGTCGGTCAGTCGTCCTCGCATCTGCGTTCCACGCTAGGGCATATCAATGATCTGAACCCCAGAAACTTCGCCCTGGGAAGTGCTCTGAACAACCCGGCCACGGTCCTGCCGTACCCAGGCTTCAGTGGCACGCTGGCGCAATCTCTGCGGCCCTTTCCGCAGTATCAGGGCATCAACACGGATTGCTGCCTGGAGAATCTGGGCCACTCTTCCTATGACGCCTTGCTGGTGAGCTTGGAGCGACGCTTCCACGACGGCCTGAACCTGCTGGCCTCCTACACGTGGGAAAAGACCCTGACAGATTCGGACAGCGCTCTGCCTGCCTTCGCCACTTTCTCCGGCGCGGGCAGCGTACAGAATCCATACAACCTGAAGGGGGAAAAGGCGGTCAGCAATCAAGATATCCCGCATACTTTGGTAGTCAGTTACATCTATGAACTCCCCCTGGGTAAAGGGAAGAAGTTCCTCAACACCAATCACAAGGCGGTGAATGCAGCCGTCGGCGGATGGCAGATCGGCGCCGTGCAGCGCTATCAGAGCGGCCAGCCGCTCGGCTTCGCCGGCGCGCCGACGAGCGTGCCTTCGTTTGACGGGACTATCCGCTACAACCAGGTAGCCCCGTTGCGCAACCCGGCCTTCCATGGGTCGATCGGCGATCCGCGCGTTACTCGGCTGTTCAACCCTGCCGCATTTCAGGATCCCAACGCGAATGTGGCCAGCGTCCCCGGAACCCCGTACGTCTTTGGCAACCAAGCCCGCATCACCTCCGAGTTTCGAACGAATCTCTATTTCAGCGAAGATGCCTCGCTGATCAAACACATTGCAGATTTCGGCGAGGCGGGAAGTCTGCTGCTGCATATGGATTTCTTTAACATTGCCAATCGACATCTGTTCAGTCGACCCGATACCGGTCCTCTGGACAATAACTTTGGCCAGTACACCGGAACCCTGGGCAGTCCTCGAATCATTCAGGCGCAACTTCGATATAGCTTCTGAGATCCAGCCGCGGCCGTCCCGCGTCGTCTCGCAATAGAGGCGGGGTAGGGACGCGCCGCGGCTTTCGCGAGAGGCGCGGCGCAGGACTGACCTCATCCCAACCATGTCGATCCTGTATGTGGGCACTCCGGACATGATGTCTCAGTTGCACGAATACCGGCGGGGCGCGCTCGCTCCAGATCCGCGCGGGTGAGGCCGTTGGAACGGTGCTGATTCCCGCCAATGCGCTCGCCACCATGGTCTGGCAGGAGCGCTGAATAAGGCGCTTCGACGATGCAGCTTTCCTCGCATCGATGAGCGCCCCGGTGATGCGAGCCTGACCCCGGTCCCGAGCCTGACCCCGGATAGTTAAGCTGCGAGGCGTTGGCGAGCGCCGGAACGGGATTGCCGTGCGCAATTCGCTTGACATAATGCAGGGTTCATTCAGAAAATGAGCCCTGTGATCGTGGCAGTCGTGAGGCTGGCTGGACAGAGTGGCCCAGACCTGCTCCCCCCCAAAAAAAGTGCTGGGACAATCTGGAAGTCTGTGACCATCCGAGAGCAAAGGCCGCAGTTTGCGTTAGGAGACTGGATTGTAGATCCTGAGTTCCATCAGCTGACTCAGGGGGACACCAGGCATTCGATCGAACCGAGGGTGATGAGCGTCCTGCTCCATCTGGCAGGCCATCCCAACCGCGTCATCCCCAAGAGCGAGTTTCTGCAAACCATATGGCCGGATACGTTTGTCAGTGAAGACGCGCTCACGCGTTGCATCTCCGTATTGCGGCACCTCCTGAAGGACGATCCACATCGGCCTCGTTTCATCAAGACGGTCGCCAAGGTCGGCTATTGCCTGCTGGTGGAGACGCGCCCCCTCAAGCCTCCCGATGACGCTACATCAGAGGCTCCGCTTCAGGTGCTGCCTGGGAGCGAAGCCGCCTCGGCGGCTACCTCGATAGAGAGCGTTGCGTCTCCGGTTCCGCCGGCCGGCACTCCCAGGACGCTCCAGAGAACGAGCCAGGCCCGCATTGCCGGCGTATTGCTGACGCTTTCCTTCGCCAGCGCGGTTGCACTCGTCACTCACCACAGGTTGCGAAACCAACCCGCACCGCCCCCCATTCTCATGTTTCACCTCACCACCGGCGCTGGTGAGGAGAGTAGACCGGCGCTCTCGCCGAACGGAAGGGTTCTGGCATTTGTCTGGGCCAAGGAAGATGGCAGCCATCAGCACATCTATTTGAAGGAACTGGGCAGCGAGTCCCTGGCACGCCTTACCGCCGTCAAGGGTGACGAGTACAGCCCTGCCTGGTCGCCTGACGGGCGCCAGATCGCATTTCTGAATGAGTCGGAGGATGGTCTGGCCTTGTACCTGGCTGCTGTGCAACCACCTGGCTCTATCCGGAAGATTTATATTCCGGGCGCGAACACACGCTGGGACCAGGGAGCCCTCGCCTGGGCTCCCAATGGCAAGAGCTTTGTGTTGGCCGACCACCTGGGAGCGCAACCCAGCTCTTCGCTTTACCGCATCAGTAGCGAGACGCTGCGCTGTTACCCGCTCACCACCCCTCCGGCGGGCTGGGAAGGAGATCTGAGCCCTGTGTTCTCTCCGGATGGCTCCAAGATTGCGTTCGTAAGGGCCAGCGAAAGCGCGGTCATGGACGTTTACTGGATGCCTTCCACTGGAGGCAAGCCGGAGCAGGTCACGCATGATCAGATGAAGATCAACGGCCTCGCCTGGTCCTCAGACAACCGGTCTGTGATCTTCTCCTCCAATCGGGCCGGCGAGTACGGGCTTTATAAGGTTGCGCTCGACGGAAGCGGCCTGCAGCGAATGCCCGTGGGGACCGACGATGCGACCCAGCCAGCCATCCTCCTGAACGGAAGGAGTCTGGTCTTTGTCCAAGGGTCCGCGATCTTCGGGGTCGCACGGCTCTCCGCGAGCAGAAGCGACGCATCCCTGGCGAAGGAGTCGATGCTGGTCTCATCCACCGCCCAGGACTCTGCGCCAAGCGTTT
>DASQRJ010000412.1:0-4195 GCA_035642955.1 Acidobacteriaceae bacterium | reverse complement strand
TGGCCTCACACGCCCCAGTGAGCGGGTTGGCGGCGATCTCGTCGATCTGATCCCAGCCCACGATGGCGATATCGCCTACGTGGCTGACGTGGCAGGCCACGGACTGCAGGCCGGCATCCTGATGGGCATGCTGAAAGCCGCGGCCCGCACCGCACTGCTTGAGCCTTCGACCGCCCCGGAGCGCCTGCCCCTGCTGCTGGATCGGCTGGACAACGTCCTGCCCGCGGTCAAGGAGAGCCACATGTACGCGGCCTTGGCCGCGCTGCAGCTTGGTCCCCACGGCAGAGTTCGCCACGCCCTCGCCGGTCACCCGCCGGTGCTTCACTACTGCCATGCGAATGGCAGCTTCTGCGAGCTCAGCCTGGAGCAGTTTCCGCTTGGCCTGGTGCCGGATGCGCAATTCGCAGCCCTGGAGATTGACGTCCAACCCGGCGATCTGTTGCTGATCGCTACCGACGGCATCCTGGAAACCTGCAATCCCCAGGATCGCGAGTTTGGCACGGAGGGTCTGCGCGGCTGCGTCGAGTCCAACCCCCAGGCGCCTTTAGCTCAGATAGCCGCGAACATCCTTGGCACGGTAGCCAGGTGGGGCAAACAGCAGGACGATCAGACGCTGCTCATCGTTCGTTGCCTCTCGAACGCCTGAGTCAGCCGCGCATCCGGTCCTTTACATTCTTGGCCAGCTTTTCGATCTCGGCTGCCTTCTTCACCACGTCGACCGACAAGGTGTCCTTATTCGACTTATCGACCTCGTCCTTCAGCTCTTTCGCCAGCGACAACAGCTTGTCCGTGTCCGCGACCAACTCCTTTTGACGATCGCTATTCCGCGCCTTTTCCAGCTTCTCCTGGCGCTGGTGCTGTAATGGATCGTTAGCATTCGGCGGCTCACCGAAGGGCGGGGGCTGCTGCAGGTTTGGAACCTCGTGCTGCACTTGAGCCGCGGAAATGGTGTGGAGACCGGCCCAGGAGCCAGCTAACAGGAGTGCGGCGCAGACCCCTGCCCCCCAGCGCAACTTGGCAAATGAGCTTTGCATCCGTTCATTAGAGCACTTTCGGTAATACTGTTCCTTGCGGAGATGCACTCGGTGCGTTTTTCCGTTACGAAAAGCCGCGAGAGCGGTCGCGGGACGTCTGTACCGATGCCCAAAATGCTCTACAGAAACGACGGCAAATTTTGAATGTGAAAGGCCTGCATGCTCCTGCTGCTCGCGCCGCCCAACCATCGTCCGCCCCTCCGCGAGGCTCTTCAATCCATGTGGCAAAACTTGGTGGACAGCGCACAGGACTTCCTGGTGAACGATCTGAAGCACCTGATCGCCATCCTGCTCTTCGCCTGGATTGCCATCTGGCTGGTGAAGGTCATCACCGACCGTATGCGCCGCGCGGCGGAGAAACACCCGAACGTCGGCCTTGCACGCACAGCGCAGATTCGCACCCTGGCCTCAGTACTGCATGCTACCGGCATCGGTATCGTCGGTTTCTTCACGGTCATCAGCGTCCTGCGCGAGCTCTTCGACCTCAACCTCACACCGTTGCTCACCGGCGCGGGCGTCGCCGGCGTTGCCATCGGCCTCGCAGCCCAGACCATCGTGAAGGACATGATCAACGGCATGCTCGTGCTGGTCGAAGACCAATACAACGTCGGTGACTGGGTTACCATCGCCGGCGTCACCGGTACGGTCGAATCGATGTCGCTCCGCAAGACCTCGGTGCGCGGCGGGGACGGAGTACTTTATCTCGTTCCCAACAGCCAGATCACCGTCGTGGCCAACCAGAACCGGGATTTCTCCACTACCACACTCAACATCTCGGTCGACTTTTCCGCCAATCCCGACAAGGTGATTGCGCTGCTGACGAAAATCTCTGGTGAGGTGCGGCAAGAGCCTGCGTATAAGGGCATTTTCCTGGAGGATCCGAAGGTGCTAGGCGTCGACCAGATCAAGGGTGCCGAGGTGATCTACCCGATCTCCATAAAGACATTGGCGAGAAAGCAGTTTGACGCCGTGCGCGAGATGCAGAAGCGCATTCGCATCGCTCTTGAGGAAAACAACATCTTGCCCGGCAGTCCCTTCCGTGTCACCGGCGGCAAAAGTCTTGCTGCACCGGGCGAACCGGCGAAGACTGAGCCGGCAGCGGATCCCACCACCAACAAGCCCAACGAGATCGACCCATTCGCGGGAAAGTAAAGCATTTCTCCTGCTCTTGTGATCTGCGGAGTGAGACTCGGCGTGGCCTTTCCTTATTGCAGCTGAGGGCTATTGTTTATGACTAACCTTTCCGAGCGGTACATTACTCAAACTGAAGGAATTGGTTGAATGCGAATTGCTTTAAGGTCGAACATTCAACTATTGAGTGACAGAGATTGTGATCTTGTTCGATTTCACGGCAGTTTCCTTATCATTTCGGGACAGAGCCCTTGACAGTTGGATCGTATATTTACCAAGCTGAGAAATGGCTTTCAGCTCGCTTACTGACAATTCCAACTTATAGCTTTCCGCCGGCTTGAGCATGATGATCATATTTCGACCCGTTAGCGCAGAGCCAGTGCTCGAGCATCCCTTCTGCCGCATTAGAGGCGTATCCGGAACCTCTTTGTCATTTTCGTCGCGGACATCCCAAACGTAATCGCATGCTCGATTGGTATCGGCCAGCGTTATCATTCGGTCCGATGTGTTAGTGATCGTGATATCGAGCATGATATCTTCGCCGATTTTTAGTTGGTCTTGTTGGGCTGCGATTTGAAGGGAAAATGGTGCGACAGCCGCAAAAGCGGGCCGCACTATTAGAGCGCAGAGGATCAAGTGTAACCGTATTATTTTTGCTAAGTTCATCACTGCCCCTGACCGCCGGTTATTGGCTGCACGAAAGTTTTCCGTTATATGGCACCCAAGCGGTCCATTGATTCGTAGAAAGGCCACAAGAACTATCGTTGACCGTTCTAGACACCTACAGGAGAACTGCCTTGGCGCGCAGGTCTTCTACCGTGCGCACGGGAGGCAGGCAATGCGTCCCCTGGCACACCACGGCGAAGCTTGCCTTTTCCTGTAACTGCGGCAGTTGCGTGAGCGTTTCTTTCAGTATGGGCGGCAGAGTGCCTTCCCGCAGCACGGCGGCAGGCGCGCGCAGCACCGTCTTGTTGACCGAATACCCCTCGCGCGCGGCAGCCTCCATCGCATCCGCCAGATCGTCTTCGCCCACAACTACTATTTGTTGCGGCGGCGTCAACAGGCGCTCCAGTGCCAAGCCATACGAGCCGGCATAGAGCCCGAAGTGCTCCACGATGCCCGCAAATGCCTCCAGCGTATCCTCGGCCACCTCGCGCAACCTCGCGTCGCCATTCAGCGCCTCCAGCCGCAGCAGCGCAGCCGCCGCCGTCGGATTTCCCGCCGGCGTGGGCGTGTCCTGCAATGGCTTGCGCCGGGCCGTCAACGCGCCAATCGCGTCCGGATCCACGCGCGTGTCGAAGAATCCACCGCCCGTGGAATCGTAAAAGTCGCGCTGCATCCGTGCGGCCAGCATCTGGGCCGCGTCGTAGTAGCGCAGCTCTAGCGTCCGCTCCCACGCATCCAGGCAGGCGTGCACCATCAGCGCGTAATCGTCCAGAACGCCGGCGACACGCGGGCCACCCTCGCCCTCTGCATAGGCCACCACGTGCGCCAGCCCATCCTGCTCCGACCATGCATCGGTAAGAATGCGATCCAGCGTCTTGGTGGCAAAGTCGCGTGTGCCTGCCGCCTGCAGGACTGAACTCGCCTGCAGATAGGCGGAGATCGCCATCGCGTTCCATCCGGTGTAAATGGTGCGATCGACATAGGGCGTCGGTCGAGCGGCGCGCGCTGTCGCCAGCTTGGCGCGGGCGCTGGCCAGCACACCCGTCACCTCGGCAGGCTCGCGATGCAGGTCCTTCCCCAGGATGTCGAGCGGCCGTTTCACATGCAGCACATTCTTCGCCGGATTGTGATGCATATCCCCCAGCTCGCCAATGTCGTAATACGTGCCCGCGACTTCGAGCTCATCGGGACTCAGTACCTCTGCCGCCTCGGCGCGCGTCCACGTGAAGTAGTCGCCATCGTCGTCGAGCGTCATATCGGCATCCTGCGATCCGTAAAATCCACCGTTCTGCCGGTCGCTCAGCCAGCCATCCATCCACGCAACGGTCTCGCGCACCACCGTGCTGAAAACCGGGTAGGGAAAG
>DASQRJ010000411.1:0-5735 GCA_035642955.1 Acidobacteriaceae bacterium | reverse complement strand
AGGTTGTCAGCGGCGTGCATGAAATGCGTCTTTGCCGTCGGTTCCTTGCCTGCGCCGGAGACGCCGGACTTCGCATCGCAGATGATGCCGCGCTGCACATCGACCCATCCCGCGGCAAGCAGCGGCTTCAGCGCAAGAATGATCGTTGTCGCATAGCAGCCGGGATTGGCCACCAGCCGCGCCTTGACGAGCGCATCGCGATGCAGCTCCGGCATCCCGTAAACAGCAGCAGCTTGCGTCTTCACAGCAACCGCCGAGTCTTCATCCGAAAATTTGTAGACCGCGCGATTCGCCGGATCTTCCAGCCGCCATGCGCCGCTGAGATCGACAATGCGTAACCCGCGAGACAACGCCTCCGGCGCCCATTTGCGCGACTGCTCATGCGGCGTGGCCAGGAAGAGCACCTTGACCCCACGCGCGGCAAGCAGCTCCCAGGAGAACGGCTCGACGCAGAGCTGATCCTTTGAAAGCCCGGCAAGCTGCGGATGGAGGACGGTGAGCGATTCACGCGCGGAGCCTTCGCGCCCCAAAAAGAGCGGGGGAGCGCCGGCCAGCCGGGGATGACCGAGCAGCAGGCGCGCCAACTCCGCACCCGCATAGCCGGTCACTCCCAACACCGCGATCTGTGTCTGCTGTTGCATCAATGCATTCATCCCTATGACTGTGCCTTGTCCCTCTACCGCGCAATGCAGCTTTTCTTAACGGAAAAGCTGCGCCGTCATCCCCGTATCGGTCTATCCCGATAGGGAAAATGCATCAACCGATCAATCCTTCCAGCCGCGCCCGCAGCGCCGCCGCACTCTTAGCATCCGGGCAGATGATCAACACCGTGTTATCGCCGGCAATGGTGCCCACCACCTCCGGCCATCCTTCGTCGTCTATCCCGGCCGCAACCGGCTGCGCGCTACCCTGCGTCGTAATCAGGACCAGCTGGTTCATCGCCTGCCGTACCCGCAGTCCAAAGTTGCGCAGGATATCCGCGATATCCGGCAGGTCATCGTCGTGGTTCACGGCGGCAGCGCTTGGAATCTGATAGCCGCCCGGCCCTTTGAAGAGCCGCAGCGCATGCAGATCGCGCGAGAGCGTGGCCTGGGTCACCTCGTGGCCACGTTTCACCAGCAGGCGGCGCAACTCGTCCTGGTTGCTCACGACGCGCGTGGTCACCAGTTGGCGGATCGCATTGTGCCGTTCCACTTTCATCGTTCGCCCTCAAAGCTGCAAAGCAAAAGGCCGCCCCGGGAAACTGCCGCCGGGCGGCCATCGTATAAATATGCATTTACATGTATAAATATGCACCGCGTGTTTGTCAAGTGCTTTCCAGATGAGCCCGAAGACGGTGGTACGCTCGGGTTCACATGGACTCCAGGCAGGCGAAAGATTTCTTTGTTCAGCAGGTTGCCGAACAGGCCGCCGTGGAAGGACTCCCGCTCTCGGAGATCGAGAAGAGGATGATGTATTTCACCGAGAGTGACTCATCATCGTGTGAGGACCCCCTAGCGCTGAATAGTGAGTTCGAAGTGCAATGCGACACCGGTGAGTACGAGGCCAAGATGTCAGGGCTTCTGCGACGCGCGTATGGACGGTTGCGGGGATCCCAAGCTGAGGACTCGTGGGGTGAAGCAGTTTCTGAGCTGCGCAAAGGCGATCATTACCTTCTCGTTTTGTTAGACGAAAGGCCGCACGCATCCGCTCTTTTCAAAGCGGTATGGAGCGGTTTGCTCGCGCTGGCAGGCATACAAAGAAGAAATTACTAATTTCGCCCCTGCGTCGCGTGCGTTTGATCCGCCGCTCCGCCGCACGTATCATTCGATTCGGTTGACTGAGTCGTTTTTGAGAGGAGCTATACACAGAAATGCGAGTTGGAATGCTCACAGGCGGCGGTGACTGCCCCGGACTGAATGCGGTGATCCGCGCCGCGGTACGCAAGGGAATTTTTCACTATAAGGACGAGTTCGTCGGCTTCCTCGAGGGCTGGCGCGGCGTGGTGGAGAACCAGACCCGCCCGCTCAATGCCGAGAGTGTCTCCGGCATCCTGCACCTGGGCGGCACCATCCTGCGCACCTCGCGCACCAACCCGCGCAAGATGGAGGGCGGCATCGATAAGTGCCTCGCCACCATCAAGGCGAACAACCTGGACGCCCTCATCACCATCGGCGGCGACGACACCCAGGGCGTGGCCAATGCTCTGATTGAAAAAGGCGTGAAGATCGTCGGCGTCCCCAAGACGATCGATAACGACCTGAGCGGCACCGATGCCTGCTTCGGCTTCGATACCGCAGTCTCGATCGCCACGGAAGCCGTCGACCGCCTGCATTCCACCGCCGAAGCGCATAACCGGGTCATCGTCTGCGAAGTGATGGGACGCGACGCCGGCTGGATCGCGATCACCAGCGGCATCGCCGGCGGAGCGGATGCCATCGGCGTGCCGGAGAAGCCGCTGGACATCGACAAGATCTGCAGAATCATCAAGCACCGTCACGACCACGGGAAGAAGTTTTCGATCGTCGTGGTCGCCGAAGGCGCGAAGCTGCCGGATGGTGGTCAGGCGACCCAGGGCGGCAAAGTGGACGCTTTTGGACACGCGCGGCTGAGCGGCATCGGACAGGCGGTCGCGGAGCTGATCGAACAGAAGACCGGCTACGAGACCCGCAGCGTGAATCTGGGCCACACCCAGCGCGGTGGCACCCCCACTGCCTATGACCGGATGCTGGCGACGCGTTACGGCTCATCGGCGATCGATCTGGTGCACCAGGGGAACTTTGGCCGCCTTGTGGTGCTGCGCGGCACCGAGATCACCAGCATTCCGCTCAAGGACGCGATCGCCAAGACCCGCACCATCGGCGACGACCTGATCGCGCTCGCGGATGGGCTGCAGCCTGAGGTCTAAATAAGCAGGGAAGTGAGAACGCCGGAGCCAAAGGCTCCGGCGTTCTTCTTTGCACATATAGAACGAGCGGGTTCAGCAGCCGTGTTTGCACTTCGCCAGAATGGCGGCCTGCAGCCGCTCACGCAATGCCGTGGGCAGCTCGTAAAGCTCATGCTGGCGGTAGATCTCGATGGTCTTCCGGGTAGTGTTCAGGGTGATGACGCAGTGCTCGCACTCGCGCAGGTGCAACTCGAGATCCGCGCGCAGCGTGGGCGTCACGGAGTTGTCGATCAAATCGTCGAGTTCGGCCAAAAATTCCGAGCAGGTCACTGAACACCATCCTCATTCTTCTTGCGGAAGTAGCGGCTCAGCCGTTCCCGCAACTGCAGCCGCGCCCGCAACAGCCGCGACTTGACCGCCGGGACACTCAGCCCAAGCGCAGTAGCCGTCTCTTCGGTGGAGAGACCTTCCACGTCCCGCAGCACAAACACCACACGAAAGCCGGGCGGCAGACCGTTGATCGTCTTCCGCAAAATATCGGCCAGTTCCGCCTGGTTGTACTCCTGCTCCGGATTCGGCCGCCATTCCGCGAGATCGCGCGGCACCGAGCCTTCCTCGGTCTGCACGTCCTCATCGATGGAAACCATCTTGCCGGTGCGCCGCTTGCGCAGCCGCATCAGCGCCTCGTTCACCGCAATCCGCACCAGCCACGTATAGAACTTGGAGTTGCCCTGGAACTGGTCGAGCTTCTCGTACGCCTTCAGGAAGGCGTCCTGCACGACGTCCTGAGCATCCTCGCGGTTCTGCGTGATGTGCTGCGCAATGCGAAAGACCTGCCGGTCGTACTGCTTTACCAGCGTCTCGAAGGCGTGTACATCACCGCCCCGGGCACGCTCGACGAGCGCTACGTCCGGATGCACCTCTTCGGGTGCGCCCACTGGTTCGATGGTCGGGCTCTCGGAAGGTTTCAGAGGATTGGTGCCTTTCGGTGACGGATGCCGGCGGAATGCAGCGGCTCCTGTCCAATCTTATCAAGGGAGACGGCTACCCAGAGCCTGGCGAGACCATATCGTGTCCGGATAGGCAGCGGCGAATCAATCTCGATGCCTTTTCGAGTGTTCGAACTGCTGCCTAAGCCGTCGAAGACCCTCCCGGCCGGATAGGTTCGGTCTCGTGCCTCCGATCCACACTCCCAGGGGATGACACTTCGGATGCATACTGCTTTGGTTTGATAGCAAACCAATCAATACTCCGCTTAGTCTTTGAGGCAGGTGCATTGCTGATCGAGGTTCCTGAATTGTCATTCCTGCGTTCGATATTGAGTGCCGGCTGCTGCATTGCCTTGGTAATGCTCTCTGTTGCCACCCCCGTACTGGGCCAGACCGCCCCGCCCAAGAAGCACGTCCCCGCCCACCATGCCGGCGCAACGTCGGCGCACAGCGGCAAGACCGTCCATCACACCCGCCGGGCGCCGGCGCACGTCCGGCACGCCCGCACCCGCCGTTCCCGCAGAACGGCGAAGAGTATCGCTCGCAGCCGCAGGCTGCAACGCGCCTTCGTTGCCTCCTCGCAGCTGCGGCCCATGGCGCAGCAACTGGCGCAGAATCGTACTCCCCCCGCCTATGAAGGGGTCGCGCACTACGCACAAACCCATAGCGGCGACGCCGCCGCGGCCGCGTATGTGTCCCTGGGCCACGCCTATCTGCTAGATCGCCGCTTTCCCGAGGCCATCACTGCCCTCACCCACGCCGACACCTCGGGCGATGCGCTGGATGACTATGCTGAATATCTGACCGCACAGGCGGAGATGCAGTCGAATCAGCTTCCCCAGGCACAGACGCTGTTGCATGGCTTCGCCGCCAAGCATCCGGACAGTGTCTTCGTGCCGCAGATGCCGGTGCTCATCGCCAACCTTTCCATCCAGCAGGGCGACCCACAGACGGCTCTGCACATGCTCAGCGAGCATGCTTCTGAGCCCTATGCGGATAAGCCCGACTACCTGCTGGCCGTGGCGCGTGCGCAGCAACTGGCGGGCGATCCCACGGCCGCAGCCAAAACCTTTCGCCACGTCTATCTCGGGTTCCCCCTCAGCCCCGAGGCGGCCCAGGCCAAAACGCAACTGCAGAGCATGGGTGCGAACACAGCTCTGACCGTCGCGGAACGGGAACATCATGCCAATGCCCTCTATGCCGCCTCCCGCTTCAACGAAGCCTATGACGACTACCGCGCACTGGCCGCCGACCCCGGCATTCAGGATGCCGAGCAGCACGACCGCCTGCTGGTGGCCGCGGCGGCTTGCGATTACAAGCTGAAGCGCGCCTACCGGCAGCAGATCGCTGCGCTCCCCGACAGCAATAACGAGGCCGGCGCGCGCCGCCTCTACCTCCTGACCGAGCTGGCGCGCGATCGTGGCGATGTGAACGAGCAACAGGCCGACGTTACCCAGATGGAACAGCGCTTCCCGCAAAGTCCCTGGCTGGCCGAAGCGCTCTACACCTCCGGCAACATGTACCTGCTGCGCAAGGACTTCCCATCGGCCGCGGCCTACTACACCGAGCTGATACAGCGCTACCCAACCGTGTGCAAGGGTGCCGCCGGTCCATGCTCGGACTACGCGCCCAGCGCACACTGGCGCGCCGCATGGCTCGACTACCGGCTGGAAAAGTACTCTGACGCCGCGCGTCTCTTCGATGAGCAGATTGCGCACTATCCCGGCGGCAAGGAGATCCCCAGCGCCATCTACTGGCGGGCGCGGATCTACCAGGACCAGGAGCATCAGCCAGCCAAAGCAGCCGCCTACTACCTGGTCGTAAAAGACACCTACCTGCACTACTACTACGCGCAACAGGCCACGGAGCGGCTTCGTGAG
>DASQRJ010000410.1:0-10554 GCA_035642955.1 Acidobacteriaceae bacterium | reverse complement strand
TCACCAGCGCCTGGTGCGACGCATCCTTCGTCCGGAAGAGCGCGCCATGCTCCGGATGGGCGCCGAAGACATCGAAAAACTTCGGGCTGACGACGGCGAGGTGCGTGAACGTCGCATGGTCAGGAAGCTGCACGCCTTGCTCGTATGCCTCGTAGTATGCAGTCGTGGCAAACGCTGAACTGACACCCAGGTCCTGATAGTCGCCGCCGGGTACGCGCGGAATCTGGTGCTGCCTGTCTTTGAAGAGCGTCTCGAGCGCGACGATGCGATCCGCGTCGCGATAGGGGAGCTGCGTGAGCAGCATCTGCTCCACCACGCTGAAGACCGCCGTGGTCGCGCCGATGCCGAGCGCCAGCGTCAGGATGGCTGTGACGGCAAAGCCCGGATTCCGGCGAAGCTGGCGGAATGCATAGCGTAGATCCTGTCCGAACCGCATCGCAGTCGCTCCTTTTCTTTGAACTTTCCCCGCTTACTCGTTGCGCAGTGCCTGTACCGGTTCGATCGAGGCGGCACGCGCCGCGGGCACCATTGCAGCCAACACGGCGGCGAGGATCAGCGTGCAGCATGCGCCGCACAGGATGAACGGGTTGTAACTGCTGACGTTGTAAAGGTGCGCCGCCATCAGCCGTCCCAGGCCGAGCGCGAGCGGCACGCCCAGCACCAGGCCGGTCAACACCTGCGACAGCGCACCCTTCAGCACCTCGCGCAGCACGTCGCCGCGGTCGGCGCCCAGCGCCATGCGGAGACCAACCTCGGGCGTGCGCCGCTCGACTGTGTACGCGGTGACGCCATAGATGCCGATGGCAGCCAGCAGCAATGCGATCAGCCCGAAAGCAGTGGTCAGCGTGGCTAGCATCTCCGGCTGGCTGAAGTTCGAATTGACCTGCGTCTCCAGCGAGTCAATGCGGGTGATGGGCAGATTCGGGTCGATGTCGCCGATCGCCTTGCGCAATACGGCCGCCATCTCCGCTTCGCCGCCCTGATAGTGCACGACGATGTCCTTGAAGTAGTGGACACGTTCTTCGCCCGCGCGCTCGCGTTCCGCAAAGATCTCTGCCGGCTGCGCCAACGGCAGAAACGCCATGGGGAGTTGCGGCTGATCCGGATCCTCATATTTGGTGTTGTCGGCCACACCGACGATCTCGAACTCGCTGGGGTCCTGGCTGTCCAGGCCGAAGTGCGCCCCCAGCGGCGGCTTGCCCTTCAGAAAGTGATCGACGAAGGCCTGGTTCACCACGGCAACCCGCCGCGTGGCAGGAGTATCGGCATCGGTCAGGCCGCGTCCGAGCAGAATGTGTGTGCCCACCGCTCCAAAGTATCCCGGGCTGATGCGGTCGAAGGTGGTCCGGTAGTAGTTACCGGTGAATTCGGGCGGCGGTGGCGGTTGACCCGGCAAGTAGGTCAGATCATGCCAGCCATCGCCCGAAAGCGGACTGAAGGTCGCATAGCCGAGATCGAGGACGCCGGGTGTCTGCCGTAGTTGCGTGTCGAGCTTGCGGCCGAGCGCGGTGAGCTTGGGAATGTCATCACCGGCGGCGACAGTATTGATGCCGATGACCATGCGGCCGGAGGTAGCCAGGTGCAGATTCTGATGCTCGAGTGCGCGCAGGCTCAGGGTCAGCAGCCCGGCAGTCGAAAGCAGGGCCAGCGACAACGCCGCCTGCAGCACGACCAGCATCTTCTGTGGCCACGCCGTTTTGTCGCCTGCCGTACGGCTGGCGCCACGCAGCGCCTCGATGGGATCGAAGTGGGAGGTAATCCACGCGGGAACGCAACCGAACAGCGCACCCGCAAGCACGGCAACACCCAGGGCAAAGCCCAGCACCGGAAGCGATGGATCGGGAGAGAAGGGCGACGTCTGGCTGCCCGCAAGCGCCATGGCCAGCATCGCCCGCGAGCCGAAGACCGCCAACAGCACCGCGACTGCGCTTCCCGCTACAGAAACGAGAAGGCTCTCGATCAGCGTTTGCCGGACCAGCCGGCCACGCGGGGCACCCAGTGCAAGCCGCACCGCGGTCTGCTGCCGCCTTGCCATGCTGCGGACCAACATCAGGTTGGCCAGATTGGCGCAAACGATCAGCAGCACGAAACCCGCAATCATGAAGAGCAGCTGCAGGCCGGAGGCGTAGTTATCGCGCAGCGCGCTGATGCCGCTGGCTGCAGCCACCCACTCTGTGCGCTGTTTGGAGATAGCCGTTATCTGTCCGGCGGACAGGGTTTCTTGATGCGCTTTGAGCCAATCTTGCAATAATCCGCTGGCCTGTGCATTGGTGGTCCCCGGAACAAACCCCGGCTCCGCGCGCCCTACGATGTCCAACCAATACTCTCCGGGGTGATCCATCGCGTCGATATTCGTGAGCATCGGTTCGAATGCCAGGGGCGCCCAGATCTCGGGAGGATCGGCATCGAGACGGGTGCCGAAAAAGCTTGGCGGCATGATGCCGGCCACCGTCATAGGCCGGCTGTTGATCACCAGTGTTGCGCCAACTGTCTGCGCCGAGCCGCCGAAGCGGCGCTGCCAGAAGCGGTAGCTCAGCACCACCTGCGGAGGCACACCACGCTGGTCATCGCTGGGCTGGAGCGCCCGCCCTTCGATCGCGCGGACGCCGAGCGTTGAAAAGTAGTTGCCGGAGACGAACTGGAGCCGCGCCGGCTCCGCGGCCTGCCCGCTGCCCTGAACGCGCATCCCGACCGGTTGCTGTCCCGCTTCGAATGCCGTCAGGCTGACGAACCCATGCAGGTGATCGCGGAACATCTGATATTGATCCCAGGAGAAAAGGGTCCAATCCGAGAACAACCCGCCGCCGTTGTAGCAGCAGTCATATCTGGCACCCAGCTTGTAAAGCTGCTCCGGCTGCATCACCGGCAATGGCCGCAGCATGACCTGATAGATCAGCGTGAAGATGGCAGTCGTTGCGCCGACGCCCAACGCCAGCGTCAGCACCGCGGTGATGGCGAAACCCGGTGAGCGGCGCAACTGCCGCAAAGCGTAACGAAGGTCTTGCACAAGCTGCTGAATGAACTGCACGAGCCCTCCTCTTTATGGGCTGTTCTCTTGCGGTTATTCCATACGTAGAGCGACCATCGGCTCGATGGAAGCTGCGCGCCGCGCGGGTACGAAGGCCGCCACGGCCGCTGCCAGGGAGAGCATGACCAAAGTGATGATGGCGACTGGAGCATCGAACGCGCCAACCCCATAGAGATGCTGCGCCATTACCCGGCCAGCCGCGTAAGCCAAGGGCACACCGATCGCGAGGCCGATGCCGCAGTGGACGAGCGCGCGCTTCAACACATCGCGCAGGATGCTGGCGCGGTCCGCGCCCAGCGCCATCCGCACGCCAATCTCGCCGGTGCGCCGTTCCACCGAGTAGGAGGTCACGCCGTAGAGCCCAATAGAAGCAAGGATGAGCGCCACCAGGCCGAAGAGCGAGGTCAGCCGGGCCAGCAGCTCATCCTGATTGAAGTTGGTCGAGACCTGATACTTGAAGGTGTGGAAGTATTGCGGCGTCAGATTGGGATTGACATCCGCGAAGGCGCGGCGAGTCGCCGCCTCGAGGTTTGCGGGTGTGCTGCTTGCCGTCTCCAGCACCACCTGACCCGCGTAATGGCCCAACGGCTCAAATACTCTGTCTTGCGGTTTGAATATCTCCGTCGACTGCGCAAACGGCAGGTAGTACATGGGGGGCGGCGGCACATTCGGGTCTTGATGCTTCGTGTTCTCCACGATGCCCACGATCTCGAACTGCGATTGCAGCTCGCGTTCGACGCCGAAGTGCTGGCCAATCGCGTTGCCGTGGAAGTAGCGGTCGGCAAAGACCTGATTCACGATCGCGACCTTGCGTCCATGACTATCGTCGCTATCGCTAAAGAAGCGGCCCGCGCGCAGTTTGGCGCCAATGGCATCAAAATACTCCGGACTGATCCGGATATAGGTCGCGGAATACCAATCGCTGTCCGGTTTGGGATCCGGCTGACCGGGAATGAAAACGCCGTTGCTCCAATTGTCGTCACTCAGGGGCGTGTAGAGGGCAAAGGCAACTTTCTTCGTGCCGGGAATCTGCATCAGGCTTTCATGCAGCTTGCGATAGAGATCATTGGTCTGTTCCGGCTTATATCCAGCAAGAAACGGATCGATGCCCACGATGTACCGATCCTGGGTCTGGAAGCCGAAGTCCTGCGTCCGCAGATTGTTCAGGCTGCGCAGCAGCAGGCCGGCCGAGCACAACAGAACAACCGAAAGCGCCGCCTGGACGATGACCAGCACACGCTGCGGCGCGGAGCTAGAGTCCTTCGTGGTCCGCGACGTGCCGCGGATGGCCGAGGCCGGATCGGTCTTGGTGGAGATCCAGGCGGGGATTGCCGCGCAGAGAACCGCCGTGACCACCGCCGCCAGCACGGCGAAGCCGAGTACCGGCAGGGAGGGATTCACCTCCACTGGAACATAGTCCGATCCGCGGAAGGCCAGCTGCAGCACCGAATGCGCCACGGCATAGGCAATCGCAATGGCGCCGGCGCCGCCCGCAAGCGCCAGCAACAGGCTGGACACCATGGCCTGCCGCACCAATAGTCCGCGCGTCGCACCCAGCGCGATACGCACCGCCTGCTGCTGCTTCTCCGCGGTGGCGCGCACCAGCATCAGGTTGGCCACGTTCGCGCAGACGATCAGCAGCACGAATCCCGCGGCGGCCATCAGCAACTTCAGTCCACGGCCGTAACCATGCGCGACCAAATTCACACCGGTGCGGGCGGAGGAAAGCTCCGTCTTTTGGCGGCCGATCTGTGCGCGTTGGTCGGCAGTGAGCGTATCGCGCCCGCGCAGCCATTGCTGCAGTTCCACGTTGAGCTGCGAGTTGATCTGCATCAGCGACGCGTCAGGGGCGATGCGCCCAACCACATCGAGCCAGTGTGTATCGGGATGATGAGTGTGCGCCGCCTGAGCACCGGTGAACTTCGCTTCCTGGTTCAGCGCAAGCCACATCTCCGGCGGATTCGACTGCACAATCTCGCCTTGGTATTCCGGCGCGGTGACGCCGACCACCGTCACCACCACACCGTTCATGCTGAAGTTGGCGCCGATGATTTGCGGATCGAGCGAGAGGCGGCGTTGCCACATGCGATAGCTGATGACGGCGACCGGCGGCGCGCCTTCCGTATCGTCAGAGGGCTGGATCGCCCGGCCTAGCGTTATCGGCACTCCGAGTGTCGCAAACTCATTGCCGGCGACGAATCGGCCGGCCACCGTATCCGGCGCATGTGCATCGCCCACACGCCGGGTCAGCAGCGGAGTGGAAAACGATTGAAATGCGGTCAGGCTTTCAAAACCTTTGGTGTGATCGCGTAGGTAGAGGTAGAGGTCGTTGGAAAAAATCCGCCAGCCAGGGTCATCGCCCTGCAGGCCGCCATAGTTGCAGCAGGCGGGCTCTTTCCCCACCATGTATAGCTTGGAGGCATGCTGGACGGGCAACGCCTTCAGCATGGTGTTGTAGATCAGGGTAAAGATGGCCGTCGTCGCCCCTAGCCCTAGCGAGAGCGTCAGAGCCGCGGTGATCGCGAAGCCGGGGTTGCGTCGGAACTGCCGCAGCGCGTACTGCACGTCTTTGAGCAATTTCCCCATCGCGGCTCTCCCTCAGCTTGGAATCTGTCCGTCTATAGACACACTCCGGCTTCGCTCTTGCAGTTATGACCTTGCGGCGCCGTGCGACTTACTGAACCTGCAGCAGCTGTTCCGGCGACAACTCTCCCTCGGCGATGACCTTGCCGTCGAAGAGATGTACCTGGCGGTCGGCGTGCCGGGCGAAGCGCGGATCGTGGGTCACCATGCAGATGGTCGCGCCTTCCTTGTGCAGCTCGGAGAGCAGCTCCATCACCGCTTCGCCGTTCTTCGAGTCCAGGTTTCCGGTGGGCTCGTCAGCCAGCAGGATGGACGGCGAACCGGCCAGGGCGCGGGCTACGGCAACGCGCTGCTGCTGACCGCCGGAGAGCTGCGAGGGATAGTGGCGCATGCGGTGCGCCATCCCCACACGCTCCAGCGACTCCTGCACACGGCGCTTACGGTCCGCCGCCGGCATGCCGGAGCGGTAGGTCAGCGGCAGCTCCACATTCTCGGCCACCGTGAGATCGCCGATCAGGTTGAAGCTCTGGAAGATGAAGCCGATCTCCTGGTTGCGGATGCGCGAGCGTTCGGCGAAGCTCAGATTTTCTACCGGCTTGCCGTTCAGCTGGTAGCGCCCGTTGGTCGGCGTATCGAGCAGTCCGATGATCGAGAGCAGCGTCGACTTGCCGCAACCCGATGGACCGGACATGGCGACATAATCGCCGCGCATGATCGCCAGATGCACGCCGGAGAGCGCGTGCGTCTCGATCTCATCCGTATAGAAGACCTTGGTCAGCGCTTCGATCGATATCAGTGCCTGTGCTGTTTCATCCATAATTGGCCTCGTGTTCCTTTCCTTTCTAGAGTCTTGGTTATTCCAGCCGAATGCGGTCTACCTGATCCCAACGGGACATGTCGGACAGGATGACGGTATCTCCTTCATTGAGCCCACCGAGCACCTGGATGGCATTCACCGACGCGCGGCCCATCTTTACGGGAACGCGGGTCGCGGTCTTACCATCAGGGCTCAGTTTGAACAGGGTGACAGTGGAGTCTTCATTGCCGAAGGCTGGCCGGCCGACATACAGCACGTTATTCAACCGCTGCAGGTCGATCTGTCCATCCACACTCAGGTCGGGCCGCTCGCCGGGAACAAATCCCTCCAGGGCAACGTCCACCGTGACGGTGCCGTTGTGCACGCCAGGATCAATACGCGTCACCTTGCCGTCGACGATACCGTTATGTGTATCGATCGCGGCAGGCTGGCCGATCTGGATATCGCGCGCCTGGGTCTCCGGAATGTTCAACGCTGCTTTCAACTGATTTGGCTGAACCACCTTCGCGAGCATGGTCCCTAGAGTCACCTGCTGTCCTACGGCCAGCGGCAGAGCGGTCGAGCCAATGTCCGTCAGCACTCCGCTGATACCCGCTCGCACCCGCAGCGCATCCAACTGCTGCTGCTTGAGCTGATAGACGGCACGCGCCTGATCCACCTTGGCCTGCTGCACGGAAAGCTGTGTCTCCAGGGCCTTCTCATTGATGGATACGACGTTTTGCTGCATTTGGTTCTGGGTAGTTAATCCTTGCGCGTTGCTTTTTGAGGCTTCGGCGGTAATTCCCGAAACAACCCCAAGCTTGTAGAGGGCTTCGTCGGTCGCCGCCTGCCGCTTGGCGGTTTCATACTGGGCATTGGTGGTCGCCGCTGTAGCCTTCTGGGTCGAAAGCGTGCTCTGCAACTGCACCGCGGTGTTCTTCAGGTCGGCTTCCGCTTCACTGAGCGCAAGCTTCGCGTCCACTGCCTGCTGGGTCGTCTGCGAATCGCTCAGTTCCATGATCACGGTGTCCGCCTTGACATTCGAACCGGGCAGCACCAGGATGCGAGTCACGGTCGCAGGGGTCTGCGCAGCAATCTGGCGGATCGAATCCTCGCGGGGGACCAACGTCCCGTTACCGCGTACCTGCCGAATCAGGTTGCCGCGCTTCACCGTATCGGTCCACACCACGCTGCGCTCTACCGTGGGCGCAGCGGGTTTCAGCCTCATGACGGCAAAGGTCACGGCAGCGAGGACGAGGATAGCAACCGCAATCGTCACCATGCGGCGGCGGCTCTTCTTAGCTTTGATATCTGGGCGGGCGATGTCCATCAGTGGACTCTAGTGCATTTCTGCTTCCACGATGTACCGCTCATTTAACTCACTGAAAATACACAGCTACACGAACTAGGAGCCAAACGGGAACCGCGGCGTCGTTGTCCGCTCCCGTGGCGCTCGTGTCCATTTCCGGACACGTTGCCGGGTCGGATGCTACGACTAAGGATTCATTTCCAAACTGCACTGCTTTCGAGACAATGTCCGGCATTGGAGCGAACATGACCCTTATTTCTGCCACAGACGCCAACCTGAAGCTGGCGACACTTCTCAGCAAGGCACAGCGCGGACCAATCATGATCCGCCGCAACCATCGCGATGTTGCCGTGATGCTCTCCGCAACCGAGTACCGCCGTCTCCATGACAAGGTCCCGGTCGCCCCCTCCAGGCACGTTGCCATCGACCCCAAGCTCGCCGCGTTGCTCGACGCGTGCGACTAGAGCATTTTCGGTATAGGTATAGATCGTCCAGCGACAGCTCTCTTGGCCTTTCGCTAAGGAAAGCCACACCGAATGCATCTCGGCGGTTCGCTGTATTACCGAAAATGCTCTAGCAGACCATTCGCTTCAAGCAAGGCCGGAGCATTTCGCTCCGGCCTTCGCACATTCCCAGCAATAGGAGCTACGCCCGTGCCGGGTCGCCTCGCTCGGTGTCCACGCCCAGCTCGGTAAAGGCCTTCTCGGCCTTCTGGACGTCGAAGCTGCCATCGCGCGCCAACCGGGAGAGTGTGGCGGCCGCGATGGATTCTGCGCTCACCTCAAAGTGCCGCCGCAGATGTTCACGGTTGTCGCTGCGCCCAAAACCATCCGTCCCCAGCGAGACCAACCGCTCGGAGAGCCATGGCGCCAGTTGATCCGGCACCACCTTCATGTAGTCGGTCGCGGCGATGACTGGTCCGGCCACACCATCCAGGGCACTCAGAATGTAGGGTTGTTTGGCCTTCTGTGATGGATGCAGGCGATTCCAGCGTTCCACGGCCAGTGCGTCGCGGCGCAGCTCGTTATAACTGGTCACGCTCCAGACGTCCGTCGGAACGTTGTACTTCTCGGCCAGGATCTGCTGTGCGCGCAACGCCTCATTCAAAATGGGACCGCTGCCGAAGAGCTGCGCCACGGCTTTGCCTTGTGCCGCCGGACGCAGCCGGTAGATGCCCCGCAAAATGCCTTCACCTGCTCCTTGAGGCATCTCCGGCATCGCATAGTCCTCGTTGTACATAGTGATGTAGTAGAAAAGGTCCTCGCCCTTCTCGTACATGCGGCGCAACCCGTCCTGCACGATGGTGGCAAGTTCGTAGACGAACGCAGGATCATAGGTCGCGCAGGTGGGCACGGTCGAGGCCAGCACGATCGAGTGGCCGTCCTGGTGCTGCAATCCCTCGCCCAGCATGGTGGTGCGTCCCGCCGTGCCGCCCATCAGGAAACCCTTGCCGCGTGAGTCGGCAAAAGCCCACGCCATGTCGCCGATGCGCTGGAATCCGAACATCGAGTAGTACATATAGAACGGGATCGTCGGCAGCCGGTAATTCGAATAGGCTGTCCCCGCCGCGGTGAACGATGCCATCGAACCCGCCTCGGTAATTCCCTCTTCGAGGATCTGGCCGTCCGCCTCTTCGCGGTAGTAGAGCAGCATGTCGACATCGTGCGGCTTGTACTTCTGCCCTTCGCTCGCGTAGATACCCACCTGACGAATCGCCGATTCCAGGCCGAAGGTGCGGCCCTCGTCCGGCACAATCGGGACAATCAGTTTGCCGAAGGCCTGGTCTTTCATCAGGTGACGCAGGATGCTGACGAAGCCCATCGTGGTCGAAACCGCGCGACCCTTGGAGCCTGCCGTCCATTCCGCGAAGGAATCGAGCTCCGGCGCTTTGAAATCGAGCTTCGGCGTCTCACGCCGCGGCATAAAGCCGCCCAGCGCTTCGCGCCGCTCGAGCATGTAGGCGATTTCCGGCGCGTCCTTCGCCGGACGATAGGGCATGGCCTCCCTGGCCGTCTTTTCTGAAACCGGGATGTTGAAGCGCTTCACGAAGGCGGTCAGCCCGTCATCGGTCAGCTTTTTCTCCTGGTGGCTGGCGTTGCGCGCTTGCGTCGCGCCCAGGCCATATCCCTTCACCGTCTTGGCCAGGATCACCGTGGGGCCGCCCTTGTGCTCGATGGCGCGCTTGTAGGCGTTGTAGATCTTCAACCGGTCATGGCCGCCGCGATGCAGGTGCGCCAGCTCGTCGTCGGTCATGTCGCGGACCAGCTCCAGCAGCTCCGGATACTTGCCGAAGAACTCCTGCCGCAGAAACGCGCCGCCCTTGGCCTTGAACGACTGGTAGTCGCCATCGACGCACTCCTCCATGCGCTTCAGCAGCAGACCCGTGTGGTCGCGCTCGAAGAGCTTGTCCCAGTCCGCACCCCAGATCACCTTGATCACATTCCAGCCCGCGCCGCGGAACATGCCTTCGAGCTCGTCGATGATGCGCTTGTTGCCGCGTACCGGCCCGTCCAGCCGCTGCAGATTGCAGTTGACGACGAAGATGAGGTTGTCCAGCTTCTCGCGCGTCGCCATCGAGATGGCGCCGAGCGTGTCCACTTCGTCCGTCTCCCCATCGCCGACAAACGCCCAAACCTTGCGGTCGGTCTTCTCGATCAGGCTGCGATTTTCGAGATACTTCATGAAGCGCGCCTGGTAGAGCGCGTTCAGCGGCCCAATGCCCATCGACACGGTCGGGAAGCGCCAGAAATTCGGCATCAGCCACGGATGCGGATACGACGACAGGCCGGGCTTACCGCGCAACTCGTGGCGGAAGTTCAGCACCTGTTCATCCTCGAA
>DASQRJ010000409.1:0-3001 GCA_035642955.1 Acidobacteriaceae bacterium | reverse complement strand
ACCTTTGACGCCTCCTTGTCGAAGACCATTCGACTGGGTGAAACGCGCAGCCTGGAGTTCCGCGGCACGGCCGATAATGCGCTGAATACGGTGCAGTATGCGGGCGTCAATACCAGCCTTGGCTCCAATACCTATGGTCAGGTGACCTCGGCCGCCCCCCAGCGCACCTTCGTTCTATTAGCGAGGTTCCGCTACTGATGCGTCCTCTTCTCAAATTCGCGCTGCTGTGCACGGCCTTTTCATCGCTCATGCTGTTCCCGCTGCAGGCGCAGAATCAGCAGCCGGCGGCGAACGGCAACGGGTATGTGCTGCAGGTGCAGAGCGACCTGGTGCTGACGAATGTCGTGGTGCGCGACAAGCATACGGGCGCTGTCGTGCGTGGGCTGACGGCGAAGGACTTCACGATTCTCGAGAACGGCAAGCCGCAGAAGATTGACACCTTCGATTTTCAGAGCATCGACGCGGCCACTCCTCTCAACGAAGCGACGGTGAGCGGGAAGGAGGGGCAACTGGTGCTGGGGAAAGGCACCGGTGCCGGCGTGGTGACGGGAGATGCACTGCGCAATCACCGGTTGGTGATCCTCTTCTTCGACCTGACGTCGATGCAGCCGGACGACCTGACGCGCGCAATCGGGGCGGCGAAGAATTACATCAACCGGCAGATGCAGCCGGCCGATCTGGTGGCCGCGGTGTCGCTGGGCTCGGCGCTCAGTGTCGACCAGGATTTCACCGCGAATAAGAAGGCGCTGCTGGCGGCGGTCTCCAGCTACGACAGCACAGAGCAGGCAGGGTATCAGCCCGGCGCCACCTCGACCACGAACCAGGTGGAAGACGCAAGCAGTTTTACCGCCGATGAGGGAGACTACAACGACGTGAACACCGACCGTCAGCTCTTCGCCATCGCACAAATCTCCAAGTCGCTGGCTTACATCAACCAGAAGAAGGAACTGCTTTACTTCTCGGGCGGCATACAGCGCGATGGCATCGAAAATGAAGCCTCGCTGCGCGCGGCTACGAATGCTTCGGTGCGCGCGAATCTCTCCATCTACAGCATGGATATGCGGGGCCTGCAGGCGGTCTCGCCGTTGGGCGATGCGTCGACGGGATCGATCCGCGGCGCGAGTGCCTACAACGGGCAGGCGTTCCAGAACAACCTGGACGCGAATTTCAATTCGCAGGAGGTGTTGTCTACGCTTGCGTCCGACACCGGCGGCAAATTCTACGGCGACTCGAACGACTTCGCGCCGGCCTTTCAGGCGATGGAGAACGACACCGCGCAGTATTACGTGATCGGCTTCCGCTCCACCAATACGGCGCGCGACGGGCGCTATCGCAAGCTGCAGATCAAAGTGAATCGGACGGATGTGAAGCTCGAGTACCGGCCCGGGTATTACGCACCGGCGGACTACCAGCACTCAAACCACGAGGACCGCGAGCGCCAGCTTACCGAGCAACTGGAGAGCGATCTGCCGGCGACCGATGTGCCGGTCTACATGGCGGCGTACTACTTCGAGCTGGCGCCGGACCGGTATTACATTCCGGTGTCGTTGATCGTGCCGGGTTCACAGATTCCGTTCGTGAAGGGCGGCGACCGGGACAAGGCGACGATCGACATCATCGGCGAAGTGAAGGATACGGCCGGCCGTGCCGAGGGTGAGGTGCGGCAGACGGTGAAGCTGGCGATTGACCAGCAGCAGCAGGTGTCACGGAAGAATGTGCAGTACACCACGAGCTTCACGCTGCCGCCGGGCAAGTATCACGTGAAATTTGTGGTGCGCGAGAACGAAACCGGACACATGGGGTCGTTTGAGACGGATATCAACGTCCCTGATCTGACGAAGGCGCCGATGAAGCTATCGTCGGTGCTGCTGGCGAGCCAGCGGCAGCCTGCGACGAAGAGCAAGCAGGCCAATCCGCTGGTGCAGGATGGGCTGCTGTGGGTGCCGAATGTGGCGCACGTTTTCCGGCAGGACGGGCACCTGTATCTGCTCTACGAGGTCTACAGTCCGGATACGAAGACGGCGGATGCGAAATCGCAATCGCCGCGGCTGCTGACTTCCATTGAGTTCCTGTCGGGCTCGACCAAGGTATTCGAGACGCCGCTGGTGGAGGCGACGAAGCTGACCGATGCGGGACGGAACATCATCGCGTTCCAGTTCGACGTGCCGCTGAAGGACCTGAAGCCGGGACAATATACCTGCCAGGTGAATGTGATCGACGACCGGGCGGGTGCATTCAGCTTTCCGCGGACCGCCGTTCTGGTGCGGCCGCCTGCGGCTCCGGCTGTGCCGGCGACCACCCCACCCCCCACGCAGCACCCCTCGCCTTCGGGCGGTCTATAACCGATTTCTACTGGCCGCTGCCGATTGCTTTGCTCGCTTGTCGGGGAAAATATTCGGGACTGTGGTCAGGCAACCGCGCCGGAAGCGAATGACCAGAATGCCTTCACTACGATCTGCGGCAGTTCATCGCGATTTTTCTTGGACATGAGTTCGTGGCCGACGCCGGCGATGGGAAGAAGTTCGGTTCTTGCCGGGAAGAGCTGCATTGCCGCGGCCAGTTCGTCGATGGAACCGAAGCCGTCCCGCATGCCGTGAACGAAGAGTGCAGGAGTGTTGAGGCTGGGAAAATGCGCGGTCCGCAACTCGGTGCGCCGCTGCGGTGGATGGAGCGGGTAGGAGAGCAGCAGGAGCGCATCTGTAATTTCCGATTCAGCCGCACAGAGCATCGACGCCTGCCGTCCTCCGTAGGAATGGCCCCCCAGAAAAAGCTGGCCTGTCGTTTGCCGCCGCATGGACGCGATGGCCGCTCGAAGGCCCTGCTGATCGCGTTCCGCACTGCCATGCGGCGGTGGACCGTGTGGATGCAACTGGCGGAAGGGAAGATCGCAGCGGAGGACCGTCACTCCCACGGCGCAGAACGCATCCGCCAGCGCGACGAGAAGCGGGGAGTCACAGTTCGCTCCTGCGCCGTGCGTCAGGACGAGGCAGTCGCTGCCGGG
>DASQRJ010000408.1:0-5968 GCA_035642955.1 Acidobacteriaceae bacterium | reverse complement strand
GGGCCAGTGGCTGAAGTACACCGTCAACGTGGCGAAGAGCGGGCTCTACAACCTGCAGGCGCGCGTGGCGTCGCTCGGTCCCGGCGGCTACTGGCACGCCGAGTTCGACGGCCAGAATGTTACCGGCAATCTGTTCACGCCGGTGACCAACGGCTTCCAGATCTGGACCACGATGATCTCGCCGGCGTTTCTGCTGCCGGCGGGTCAACATGTCATGCGCATCTCCCTCGACGGCAACGGCCCCACCGGGGGCATGGGCAACTTCAACTGGTTCGCGGTGGCGCCGTCCACGGCATCGACGCCCTTCACCGGCAGCCCCGCCGCCATCCCGGGGCAGATCGAGATGGAGAACTTCGACAGCGGTGGTAAAAGTGCAGCCTATTGGAACGGCAACGCGCAGAACAATGTCGGAGCCAACTACAGGCCGGGTGAAACGGTCTACATCGAGGCCTGCTCCGACACTGGCGGCGGCTACGATGTTGGCTCCACCAATCCCGGAGACTGGCTGAACTACACCGTGGACATCGCGCGCGCAGGCATCTATACGCTGCACGTGCGAGTGGCTACGATGGTGGCAGGCGGCGTCTTCCATCTGGCGGTCGATGGACGGAATGTCAGCGGGCCTATCTCCGTTCCGGAGACCGAAGGCTGGCAGACCTGGCAGACGCTGGATGTTCCCGGCATCCCGTTGCCGGGCGGCATCCATACGCTGCAGATGGTGATGGATACAGGCGGCTATTACAACACGGTTAGCAACTTCAACTGGTTCTCGCTCGATTAAAACGCAGTATCTGATACGTGACGCGGAGTGCGCCGGTTGTTCCCGCCGGCACACTCCGCGTGACCTTGCGGAAGTGCTACGCTAGCGTTGCCGTGAGTCTCCAGTTGCAGCAGATTTTTCAGGACGAATATCGTGTGGTCCGTCCGCGCGCGCCCATGCCGCCACTCCAGGTGCGCTTCCGCCGCTTCACCACCCTCAACACCACCATCCGGCTGCGCCAGGGCAACCTGCACGTCTCGCTCTCCGATGTTCTGGAAGGTGCGCCCGAGCCGGTGCTGCGCGCCATTGCCCACATCCTCATCGCGAAGCTCTACCGCAAGCCGCTGGATGTGCGGCACACCCGCCGCTATCGTCATTTTTCTTCGAGCGAATCGGTCATGCGGCAGACCGAGCTCATCCGTCAGATGCGCGGGCGCAAGACCATTCTTGGCGCCAAGGGCCGCTACTATGACCTGGACGAGATCTTTGAAAGCGTCAACCAGCGTTTCTTTTACGGCCTGATGGGCCGGCCGGTGCTGACCTGGAGCAGCCAGATGGCGCGTCGCAGCCTGGGCCACTACGATGCTGCGCACAATACCATCGTGATCAGCCGCGTCTTCGATCGCCGCAACACGCCGCGTTGTGCCGTGGAATATCTCGTCTACCACGAGATGCTGCACCTGAAGCACCCGGTCACCGTCCGCTCCGGACGGCGCTGCGTCCACTCGCGCGCCTTTCAGGCAGACGAGCGGCTCTTTCCGGAGCTTGAGGCGGCGCGGCGCTACCTGAAGGAGCTCTGAAGGCAAGCATCCCGCTGGCAATTGGCTTGCCTGCTCCATACAATAGGAACAGACGCCGAGCGGCGACCGACAGACAAGAAGGAGCAGGCATGTACCCAGAGATTATGGTGATCCCGATGCGCGAGGAGCTGACGCGCGCCGGCATTCAGGAGGCACGCACAGGGGCCGAAGTGGACGCAGCCCTGGCCAAGCCGGGCACGACAATGGTGGTGGTGAATTCGATCTGCGGATGCGCTGCCGGCAAGATGCGGCCGGGCGTGCGTCTGGCGATGCAGAATGCCGTGAAGCCAGAGCAGAGCATCACCGTCTTCGCCGGCCAGGACCGCGAAGCCACGGAACGGGCACGCTCCTATTTCGAGGGGCAGCCGCCGACCTCGCCCGCCATCGCGATCATGCGCGATGGCAAGCTGGTCTACCTGATGCAGCGCTTCGTGATCGAGGGTGCGACAGCGCAGTTGATTGGCCAGGAGCTGGCGCGCGCCTTCAACGAGTATTGCGCAACCACAACGGCGTAAACCGCTTCGCAGAGCAAATTCAGGAGCCCGGCATTACGCCGGGCTTTTCTGTTGCGGCTGCCGGGAGTTCATCCTGCGCCATATCGGGATCGTGCTGGGCCAGAAAGCTGCCTGTGGCAATGCCGCGCGTGAGCGCCAGATGCCAGGCATTGCTTACCTCCGAGGTGTGGTAGCCGGAGGCAGGAATTGTATCGAGCAGTGTGCGCAGCCGTGCCGTGTCGACGACGCGACGAGCCAGTGGCGAGCGCTCGATGCGCGTCAGTTCGGCCAGGAGCTGAGGACGCGCGGCTTTGACCGTCAGATACCAGTCCGCGGCCTGCAGACCGCGGGTGGTGCGGCGCAGTGTGGACGCGGGAAGACGGCCTTCCATGGCGCGGCGGACGATGGAGCGAGCCTGACCGCCCGCTAGATACTGTTCGATCGGAATGCCGAAGCAAAATTCGAAGATGCGCTTGTCCAGCGTGGGATCGCGTGGCTCAATCTGCCAGCCAGCGGCGGTGACCGCATTGTGGACTCCGGGATCGTAGAACCCATAAAGGCTGCGACGCACGGAGGCGGTGTTGCTCTCTACTCCGAAGAACTCCTCCTTAGCCTGCTCCATGAGCCCGTATTCCTCCGCAACTTCCGGACGCACCGAAGTGTAGGTCAGAGAGAAATCCCGCATGGTCGGATGGTAGAGACGGCGAAGCCAGGCCGGAACGATCCACGCGGTAGCCCACGATGCAGCCCCGCGCCACGATGTGTGGCCGCCGGCACGCAGCTCGCGGATCAGGCGAAAGAGTTTGAACCAGTGTCCGCTGCGAAAGAGCTCCGACAGGCCGATCATGCCATCGAAGCTGATGGTGAGGTTTCCACCCACCCCCTGCAGCAGCACGCTAATCCCGCGGCTTCGTGCGGCATCGCGGATGGCGTCGATCCACAGCGTGTTCGTAGGGTTAAATGTCGGCTCCCCACTCAGACGTGCGTCGCGACGCGACGAGGCCAACAGGTCACGGCCTTCGGCGTTTACCAGCACATGATCGATATTGGGATACAAGGCAGCGACCTCGCCGGCCATCGGGCCTTCGTTGCCGAAGCGGCCGTGCAATGCTGAGCCGTCGTAAGCAGACCCAGGCACGGCAGTGAACGCGGTAAGGCGACGTCCCTCTTTCGCCAGCAGACGCGCAGCGGTGACCGTCACCGATGAGCTGTCCAGGCCACCACTCAAGTGCGAGGCAATGCCCTCTGCACCGGAGAGACGGTCCGAAACGGCGCGACTGTAGCGTTCGCAAAAATCCTCGATGTAGTCGGCGTCGCGTGCATAGCGAATAGGAGCGGTATCGATCGGGTGCCAGTAGCGGCGAATCTCGATACCGGCGGCCGACACCTTCATCCAGTGCCCGGGAAGGAGCCGTTCGACGCCCGCAAAGAACGTTTCCGTCCCCGCAAGAGACACGGCGGCGAGAAAACGTGCCGTGCCGGCCACGTTGATGCGGGCATTCAGCGAAGGCAGCGCGCATAGTCCCGGGGGCGTGGAGGCGAAGGCAAAGCCGCTCCCCGCACCGAGCGAGCGGGCAAAGTGCAAGGGCCGCTCGCCGGTGTGGTCGCGCGCAAGAAACAGCGTCTGACGCACCGGATCCCAGCAGGCGAAGGCGAAGCCGCCTATGAGGTGGTCGACGACACCGAACTCCCATCGTGCCCAGGCGTGGGCGAGAACTTCGTCATCTGTTGCCGCTTGTGAAAGCCCGAGTTCGCGTACCAGCTCGTGGTGATTGTCGATGCGCAGATCGGCAACGAAGCTGGCAGAAGCGGCGTTCGCCGGAGGCGAATCCAGAGGCCGATCCAAAGGCAGAGCCGGGTCGGGACGATACGCGCTCGATCCGAAGACTACGCTCCGGGCCGCGCGCGAAACCGCGCCAGGCGAATCCGACATCGCAGCCAGCATGGAGACGCAATTTTCGGGGGCAGCCGGGCTGTCGGGAGACCAAAGGCCTGCTATGGCCCGCATCCGGCTTCGTGGCGGGTTTGCCATCAGGCTAGAGAGCATCTCACGGTCACTGCGCAGAGGCCAGTCCCGCGCAATATACGCTCTTCCTGACGGAAAAGCTGCCCAGGCAGAGTGCTCATGGAGACGCTTATGGGGAGAAGGCTATCCGTGCGGAGCTGAACGGAATGAGAAAGATAGATGGGAAGCGCCGGAACGGCGCTCCCAGATATTCGCCGAACTTTTGAGCATTGGATTGGAATAGTGAAGGCTGGAAAGCGGCGGAATCAGTGGGATTTGTGCTTACCTTGGAAGTCGTGGTTCGTTCCTACGCCGGCCTGCGCGTCTTCCAGAGAGAGAATGTCAATCACTGGCTTCTTCCACTCCCGTCTCTGCGGGACGGTGGCCGACGCCTGTTGGGCATTCATGCTGGGGGTGTTCGTCATCCATCCTCCGAGGAAACAAGAACCGCAATCGAGGGATACTCGCAGCGGTCTGTGGCCCGATTGCTGTTTCGATGCAGGATCCTCCCTGCATGCGTTGCTTCGAAAGGCGCTTCAGATCTCTTTACTATTCGAACAAGGTGGAACCGATCTACAACGCCTGCAATCCGATGTTGCGCCTACACCATTGTCAGAGCAATACGAGTGGCCGTCAATTCCATATTGTGTGAAACTCCGAGCCGGGTAACATCGATCGACACCGCATTTTCCCAACTGTTGCAGGTACTTGAAAGGAAGACAGATGCTCTTGCCCTCCGGATCTACTCCGGTGACCTTGACCAGTATGCGCACAGCCCCCGAACGAGGGGAATGCACCTTCCGGGGGATGGATGAAGCCGCCGCTGCATAACTACCGGATGGGGCCCTTCCTCTACATTACTGATCTGCTACTCCCCGAACTGCCGCTGGCAGCGCCGGAAGAGAGCGAGCGGACGGTCCAGATCCGGCTGGGCGCGACGCCCGCGACACTTTCCGCTCCGCTGGCCTCGGACGAAAGCTATGAGGCCAATGACACGGAATTTCTCCTGCGCCTGCCGGGTGTGGGGACCTATTACGTCCACCACGGGAAGGAGATCATCGTAAATAGAGACGCCGACGCGCCGGAGCTCGACATCCGTTCCTATCTGCTCGGAAACCTCTTCGCGGTGATCTGCCACCAGCGGGGGCTCCTTCCCCTGCACGCCAGCGCCATCGCGACGCCCCGAGGCGCGGTGGCCTTTCTCGGGGCATCCGGGGCCGGCAAGTCGTCGATCGCCGCGTTTCTGGCGCGCCGCGGCCACCGCTTTCTGGCCGACGATATCTGTCTGGTCGACCCCGCGGCCCCGCGGGATCGGCGCGTGCTGCCGACCGCGCCGTGGCTGAAGCTGTGGGACGGCACGCTGGATGCGATGGGGGAACCGAAGACGGGACTCTCGCGGATCTTTTCCGACGATGAGAAGTACCGCTACGTGCTCCCGCAACACGATGCTCCCAGCCCACTCACAGAGCTGATTCTGCTGGAGCGCGCGGAGGAGCAGACCGAGGCCAGCTTTGAGCGACTGACGCCGGTTCACGCGCTCCATGCCGTGCTGGACCAGACCTACCAGTCCTGGCTGGTGCGTGCCACAGGCCGAACCGAGCGGTACTTTCTGCGCTGCGGAGAGGCCTTGGATGGCGTCCGCGTGACGCGCATGCGCCGGCCCTGGGGATTCGCTGCGATGGAAGCGACCTTGAAGGCGCTCGAAGCACACCTGGATATGACACCCGGGAACTGACACCCGGAGCTGACACACCAGACCTGAAACGCGGTGAAACGCTCTAGGACGACTCGCGGCCTGCACCGGTGGAGTGAATGGGCGTGAAAAGCACTGCGCTCTCGCCACCCAGCAGCATCCGGTGGTCGACTTCCAGCCAGGTATGCGCGCGCATCCGGCGATCGGCGGAGCGGC
>DASQRJ010000407.1:0-8888 GCA_035642955.1 Acidobacteriaceae bacterium | reverse complement strand
GAACTCTGTCGGCAGCTACACCGGCTCGGTCCCGCCGAGCTGATAATGCTAGACCGCGACGAATCCGCACTGCATGCCATACAGCTTGCACTACATGGCAAAGCGCTCCTTGACTCCGACGAGGTGGCCTTGGCCGACATTCGCGATTCTCGCCGGATCCGTCATCTATTCGAACAGTTTCGACCCCAGATCGTGTTCCATGCCGCAGCGCTTAAACACCTTCCGCTTTTGGAGCGATACCCTGCCGAAGCACTCAAGACAAATGTATGGGGTACCCGCACGGTCCTGGAGGCGGCCGCCGAAAGCGGTGCCGAGTGTTTCATAAATATTTCAACAGACAAAGCCGCGGACCCAGTGAGCGTTCTCGGGTACTCCAAGAGGATCACTGAGCGGCTAACCGCCCACATGGCTGGTCACGCAAGCGGAACGTACTTGAGTGTCCGCTTCGGCAACGTGCTGGGCAGTCGCGGTTCCGTGCTCACCACCCTGTCAGCCCAGGTTGCCACGGGCGGTCCGCTCACGGTGACCGATCCCGAAGTCAGCCGCTACTTCATGGTGGCCGCAGAAGCCGTGCAACTTGTCCTGCAGGCCTCGGTCATCGGGCGGGACGCTGAAGTGCTCGTACTTGACATGGGTGAACAGGTACGGATCGCAGATATCGCGCGGAGGCTGGCCGCAAACGCGGCCGCCAAGGTTGACATCGTGTTCACCGGACTGCGGCCGGGCGAGAAGTTGAGCGAGGATCTCCTCGGCCGGTACGAGGTCGACGCCCGACCGTGTCATCCGCTCATCCGGCATGTGCCGGTGCCCCCTCTGGCTCCGGACACGACAGCCGTTCTCGATTCGGAGGCCGACCCAGCAGTCTTGCGTGCCGCACTCGCGGTGTGCGCTGAATCGGTCGACTCCGAAATGGCCGGGGCGTCGGCGCGCCCGTGCTGACCCACAGCCAGGATGTCGCGCAGAATGGAGATCCCCACTGCCGGGTGGAGCCAAGCCATCATCCAAGGCACGGAGAAACCGGCAGTGACACCGAATTACCGCGCCAAGCGCCTACTCGACCTGACCATGCTCGCTCTGACGGCATTGCCTGCCATGATACTGGGGATATTGTCATCACTGGCAATCTGGCTCGACGACGGGCCACCCGTGTTGTTCCGCCAGGTTCGCATCGGCCGCAATGGACGGCCTTTTGTCCTGTTGAAACTGCGCACGATGCTTTGGGACGAGCCGTCAGCAACGACCTTTCCCCATCATGACCGCTATACGCGGGTCGGGCGTTTGCTTCGACGGATGTCCCTAGATGAGCTGCCGCAGCTCATCAACGTTGCCCGCGGCGAGATGAGTGTAGTCGGGCCCCGGCCTACGCTTCCGTATCAAGTGCGCAGGTACAACGCGCGACAGCTTGGTCGGCTGTCCGTGCTACCTGGCCTCACGGGTCTTGCCCAGGTACATGGACGCAACCGAATGAGTTGGTCCGACCGCATTGAGTGGGATCTCAAATATGTCCAAAACCAGAGTCTCCAGCTCGACCTAGCGATCCTAGCCAGCACCATCCGGACAGTAGTTTCCGGCGACGGCGTGGTGGGCCATCCCCGTCACGACGCTATTGCGCAAACCGAGGAGAGGCGGTATCCGGTGCCCGGAGTTACCCCCAGCATCCGGCTGGCAAAGCCGGACATTGGAGAGGAGGAATTCGAGGCGATACGTGAAGTCCTGATTAGCGGAATTCTCACCGGGGGTGAGCAGAACGCTGCGTTCGAACGCGAGTTCGCCATCAGGCACGGCGCAGCGCACGGCATAACCTTTTCGAGCGGCACCTCGGCCCTGGCGGCCATGCTGCTCGCGGAGGGCATCGGGCCAGGCGATGAAGTGATCGTTCCGTCCATGACCTTCATCTCGACAGCAACTTCGGTGCGCCATGTAGGAGCAACTCCGGTTTTCGCGGATATAGACTTTCGTTCGTTCAACATCGATCCGGAGAGTCTGCCGGCCCTTATTACCCGCCGGACACGCGCCGTCATGACCGTACACTACGCAGGTCAACCAGCTGACCTAGACAGACTACTCAAGGTATGCGCCGACAACGGACTCCTCCTCCTGGAGGACGCCGCTGAGGCGGCCGGCGCTGAGTACCGTGGCCTGCCCGTCGGGACGTTCGGCAAATCTGCGATGTTTAGTTTCACTCCGACAAAGAACATCACCACTGGTGAGGGTGGCATCGTCCTTACTAGTGACGCCGAAACGGCGGAGCGCCTGCGGTTGCTCCGAAACCATGGCCAGCGGCGGCTTTACGAGCACGTCCTGACCGGATACAACTGGCGTCTCACCGAGATGCAGGCCGCGATGGGGCGAGTGCAGTTGCGAAAGCTCGACACTATCTTGGCTCGTAAGCGCGCCAATGCCGCGTGGATGAACAGCCGATTGGAGACGGTACCGAACGTCACCCCTCCATACCGGGTACCGAATACCCGTCCCACTCACATGCTGTACACGTGCTTGCTGGAAGTTGGCCGGGATTCTGTGCTTGAGTTCCTAGTGGCTTCGGGAATCGAAGCTCGTGTCTACTTCCCGCCGGCACACCTACAGGCCATTTTCGAGAAACAGGCAGGGAGCCTGCCGGTGACGGAGTCGGTCGCGCAGCGAATGCTCTCGATTCCGATGCACTCGCTGCTCACGCGGGAGGAACTCGCACTTGTCGCCGACTTTCTTGAGACAGGCGCGCGGCAAGTGAGAGCATCCCGATGATCGCTAAACTGCGTGCCGGTGTCGTCGGTCTGGGCACGATGGGACGCCATCACGTGCGGGTGCTCAGCGAGTTGCCCGGCATTGAGTTTGTAGGTGCAGCTGATCCAAGCCCAATCGCCCGGTCGGCTGCGCGTGCGGTTAGAGTCGTCGCCAACGTCGCGGAGCTTCTGAAACTTGGCATAGACATGTGCGTTGTGGCAACGCCCACTTTGACGCACACAGAGATCGGGCTCCAGCTAGCCGCCGCCGGTGTGCATACACTCGTCGAGAAGCCGCTGGCCCCGGATGTGGCGAGCGGGCGCCTGCTAGCTGAACAGTTCGAGAGGCATCAGATTATAGGGTGCGTCGGGCATATCGAAAGGTACAACCCGGCACTGCGTGCTCTGCGCTCCCGGACGCACCAAGGCGAACTCGGCGCCGTGTTTCAGGTGGCCACCCGCCGCCAAGGGCCGTTCCCTAAGCGCATCCGCGATGTTGGCGTGGTCATGGACCTAGCCACGCACGACATCGACCTGACCCGCTGGGTGACAGGTTCCCCGTACCGCACTGTGGGCGCATTCAGCGCCCAGCCCAGCGGGAGAGCACATGAGGATCTAGTAGCCGTGACCGGGATTCTCCAGAATGGGACAATAACCAACCACCTGGTCAACTGGCTATCCTCAATGAAGGAGCGGATCATCACGGTGACAGGCGAACGTGGCTGCTTGACGGCGGATACGCTCGCTAGCGAACTCTGGTTTTACCGTAATGGGGCTGTCACCGCCGATGGGCCAGCAGGCCACCCTTTCCGCGGGGCTTCCGAGGGGGATGCGATTCGCTACGCAGTCGCCAAGCGAGAGGCGCTCTGCGTCGAACTTGAGCACTTCCGCGACGCCATCCTCGGCCAGCCCGCAGACATCGTCACCATGTGGCAGGGGGTCGAGGCGGTCGAGGTGGCAGTCGCAATCATCGCCGCATCCGAAATGAACAACACAATCGAATTGTCTAATCTGGGTATGCGCGAGCCATACCTCGGGTTCGTGCCTGAGAGCAGGGCCTCAAGATGAGCGCCCGAACCACTGTCGTCGGACTCGGCAAGATCGGGCTGCCACTCGCAGTTCAAGTTGCGGGAAAGGGAGTCCGGGTCCGAGGCGTAGATGTGAATCCAGCCGTTGTGGATCTCATTGCTCTTGGCCGGCCGCCCTTCCCTGGCGAGCCCGAACTGGACGAACGCCTCCGGGCAGTCGTGGCCGCCGGGATGCTTACCGCGAGTACCGACACCACATCGGCAGTCGCCAGCAGTGACGTAGTGATCGTGGTAGTGCCCCTGGTGACGGACTTGAGTGGCAGCCCAGACTTTTCGGCGCTTGACGCAGCGACTGCCGCGGTTGCAGCCGGGCTGACCGTTGACACGCTGGTCAGTTACGAGACAACGTTGCCAGTTCAGACCACACGTCGGCGGCTAGCACCTGCTCTGGCGGCTGGCTCAGGTCTCCGTCCCGGCCGCGATTTCGCGCTATGCCATAGCCCGGAGCGCGTATCCAGCGGACGGGTGTTCGCTGACCTGCGGCGGTACCCGAAACTGGTTGGCGGCCTCGACTCCGTTAGCGGCGAGAACGCGCAAGCATTCTACGAATCGGTCCTCGATTTCGACGAACGACCCGACCTGCCACGCCCGAACGGTGTATGGGACCTTGGCAGCGCCGAGGCAGCCGAGTTGACCAAGCTGGCCGAGACCACATACCGGGATGTCAACATCGCACTAGCAAACGAGTTTGCCCGGTTCGCTGAGGCCACGGGGCTCGACGTCTATCAGGTCATCGAGGCCGCCAACAGCCAGCCCTTTAGTCACATCCATCGCCCTGGCATCTCCGTGGGAGGGCACTGCATCCCGGTCTACCCGAAGCTGTACCTCGCTGGTGATCCCGGCGCTCGGCTGCCCGCCGTCGCGAGGGAGATCAATGAAGCGGCCCCCGGTGAAGCAGTGCGCCGACTCGCCGACCTGGCCGGCGGGCTGGCCGGATTGCGGGTCGCGGTACTTGGGGCGGCTTATCGCGACGGCGTGAAAGAGACCGCATTTTCGGGCGTCTTCGCCACAGTAAGCGAGCTCACGAGGCACGCTGCAATTCCCTTTGTACATGACCCGCTCTACGGCGCGTCCGAACTCCGGCAACTCGGCCTGGAGCCATATCGCCTGGGCGAGCCATGCGACGCGGCGATCCTGCACACCGCCCACCCGGCGTATGCCACGCTCACACCTGCAGACCTGCCCGGCATCCGCGCACTCGTGGATGGGCGAGCGATCGTCGATTGCCGGTTGTGGGCGGAACTACCGCTAAGTGTCCTGGGGGTCGGTAGCACTCGTCAGCGCATTGGGCGAGCGGGCACGCCGACCACTACCGCACCTGCGGGCTGATCACGAGTCACTACTGCCCCTGCGCCGACTGTCACGCCCTCGCCAATCCGCAGGCCCTGCAGCACACACGCGTTCGAGCCCACGGTTGCGCAGGACTCGAGAGTTACGTTTCCCGCGACATTGGCACCTGGTAGTACCGTTACGAAGTCTCCCAGCACGGCATCGTGTCCCACAGTTGCGTTGTAGTTGACATGCGTGTGCCACCCCAGCACTGCGCCTGTCGACACGAACGCGTTCGCCAACACGACACACCCCGGGCTCAACGTGGCGCCGACGGAGACCACTGCACGTGGGTGAACAACTTGGGCGGCGGAGTGGCCGCGCGCGATCAAAACGGAGGCAAGTCGGTGCCGTGCGGTTGGATCAGCGACCGCGACGACGAAGGATCCGGGGTCTGCGTTGTCCGGTCGGATCACCCGGATCCCGTCCAGTTCATGGGCAACCACGCTGTCATCCAGAAAGAGCACACTGGCCGCATGTGAGGGTGAGATGGCACGGACCGCATCGAGTGTCTCCCGGCCGAAGCCACCCGCACCGACGATATAGAGAGTCATCGCTGCGCCTCAGTGAGTGCCTCGAGGAATCGCCCTGCCAGGGCTGTGCTGCCATGATGCTGATAGACCCAGCGCCTGCCGCGTTCTCCCATTGCCCGGCGTCCCGCGTCGCTGAGAGCCTCCAGCCTAAGCAGAGCGTCCGCAATGGCATCGGGGCGGCCAGAAGGCACTGAGATCCCGCCGCCCGAGATACTCACGGGCGTATCCCCGACGGGGCAGGCAGAAACAACTGGTCGCCCACTGGCGAGATAGTCGAACAGTTTGTTGCAGCTGAGGCCGTACTTAAAAACAGAGATATCACGCACAGAAAAGAGCGTGACATCGAGAGTGTCGAGTACCGCCGGGACGGCACTCTTAGGAACGGGGTCATGAAAAAAGACATTACTCAGCCCATAGTCAAGAGCCAAGCGCTCGCACTCGGCCTTCTGCGGTCCATCCCCCACAAAGACGATTGCGACCTTCCCAGCCCCACGGTCACGAAGCATCCGGGCGGCCTCTACCAGCGTGTCGAGCCCATTGCTCTGAGTATGCGAACCAACGTAGCCAGCCACGAGGAATCCGTCGCGGCGCAACAACTCAATACTGGCGGTTAGTTTCACTACACTACCTGAGTTAACTGGGACACGCTCTCCATAGTCGGCGATCCCGTTGGGGATATAGACAATCTTCTCCTTAGGAATGCCGGTGCCGGCGATGTACTCTCCCGCGTGCGGCAGCAGGCTGATCACAACCCTCGCGCGCCGATAGAGGAAGCGCTCTAGCCGCCTGAGCGCTCTAGCTGTTACGGAGCGCTCTTGCAATTCACCGAGATCTATCAGCGCCTGTGGCCACAGGTCGCGTACCTCAAAGACGAACGGCGCCCGGCGAGTGTGTCCGATTAGACACGCACTAGCGACAGCAGCCAGGTGAACAGAAGAGCCGACAACCACGTCAGGCCGGGAGAAGCGGCGTTGCGCCAACATGACTCCGGCGGCGTAACTCAGCATATTCAATGTGCGACGATGGTCATTGCCTGAATATGAGGCAGTCCGAACCCATACAAAGCGGACGCCATCGAAGCTTTCAGCCCGCGCTAGCTCATTTGCGGCCAGCCGTTCCTCCTGCAGACTGAAGTGGCTGAAGCTGCTTGCGAAGATTGTCACTTCGTGACCCTGGCCGACCAGCACACGACCGAATTCGTAATGACGTGTCCCGGCAGCCCGATCCGGCGGGGAAGCATAGTGGTTGAGAATCCAGATCTTCATGTCGGTTGACCCTCCATAAGCCGTCAAGGTACGAGGTGTCCACTGCCGGAGCCTGTTCCATGCCGCACCAGGTAGCCGCGCGCTCTACTGCAGGGCATGGATTCCCATGGATAACATAGAGTATCCTTACAGCTACTGTAAGTTACCTACGTCTAGTCACACGAACCCTGAAGGCTCACCCATTGCTCACGTTCAACAAGGACTCCCCCACGCGGCGCGAGCCCTCGGCGAGAGACGCAATGCGGCAACGCTTGCGACTGGCTCTCCCAGGTGTGCGGCCGAGCACCATAGGTGGCACGGTGGGTGCCAGGATCGCTGCAGCGGTTCTTGGATTCGGCGCAGCTATAGTCACGGCCCGAACCCTCGGTCCGCATGGTCGCGCTCAATTGGCAGTCATGGTCGCCGTTCCTGCCCTGTTCAGTGTCGTATCGGTGCTTGGGCTGGACAACGCTAATGCCCGCTTTGCCGGGCTTTCCCACTCCGCATTCCGCCAGATCTTCGGCCGGTCCGTTGCGTTCTCCACATTCGCGGGCACATCCATGGCGGCAATGTGGTGGCTGCTCGGGATAGCGTGGCCAGCGGCTCTGCTGGGCCTTGGGCCGAGGCTCGCCCTGCTCAGCGCAGCTTTGTGCCCCATTAGCTTGTTGCAGACCCTTCTCGGGACAGCAGAGATCGGCCGTGGCCGAGTCGGAGTCTACAATCTCGTGACCACCGCCACTTCAGCTGTCTATACCGTAGGCGTGATCTTGCTTGCGACCTCCGGAAAACTATCCGTCGCCGGAGCCTTTATCGCATGCGGACTCGGCCAACTGGTAGGCGCTATCTCACTGCTAATGCTAGCGTCCCAGCGAGTGCATGCGGATGGCGAGCAGATCGCCATGCAGCGGTACTGTAGCTACGCCGTTCGAGCCTACCTGCCAAATCTGGCCCAATACGGCATGCTGCGGATAGACCTGCCAATTATACAGATCCTGGCCGGAACAACCGCTGTGGCTATGTATGCCGTGGCCTTGCCGATAGGTGAGGTTCTGCTGCTGTTCCCCACAGCTGTGGCTCTCGCGATCTTCCCTCGAGTGACTTCCGGAGCGGTCCACAGGGCGGCGGCGAACCGTATCGGCCGCACGGTCTTTTTTGTTGCTGCGATGTTGTCAGCTGCGACCGCCCTTGCCGTCCCCATCATGATTCCCAAGATTTATGGTGAAGCATATCGCGGATCGATCCCGGTCGTCTGGTGGATGTTGCCAGGGCTGGTCATATTCAGCGGCGGCCGGACAATCCAGGCCTATCTTGCGGCGACTGACAAGCTCAGGCTGGTCATCATGGCTACCGTGGCCGGCGTTGCCGCGTGCCTGGCAGGACTGGTATTCCTGTCTCCCCGATTCGGGGCGACAGGAGCAGCAGTTGCTGATTCCAGCGGGTACCTGGCGTTCACCATCGTTCTCTTCGGCGGCATGAATTACCGCGTCCGCGGTAGGCAACTTCGCACCCGGCTACTACAGTCAAGGATTTCGCACCGAGTTCACCCGGTCGCGACCATCCGCCGGGGAATAGAACGCAGCGCACGGCCGATCGCAATTGGCATTCTTACTGGAGCAGCCGCACTGTTCGGGGCGAAGCTTTCTGTATCGGGACATCTACTAACAGTCTTCAGTGTTCTGATCTTGCTCGGCGTCATAGTCCAGCCCCGTCTGGGCCTGTACGCGCTTGCCATCCTGATTCCCGTCTCGCAGACCTCGTTCGGCGCCCCGTTGCTGCCCGACAAAGACATCGCCGTTCTGGCAGTCGTGTACTTGGTAGGCCAGGCGGTGGCAGGCCGGCTAGTACGTCCGAAGCCCGTAACGGCGGCGATTGGCTTGGCGGTGGTCACTTACCTCTTGCTCTCCGCAACACTGACGGAGAGTGCCACTGGCACCCAGAGCTGGCGGTACGTGATCTTGCTGGGCATACCAC